>NZ_JBYTBG010000052.1:0-30327 GCF_058788915.1 Brevibacillus sp. FW301-21C12A | reverse complement strand
TTTGATAACAATTCTTCATGCAAGGACTCCTTCGAATTTATCGCGTCTAATCAAGAAGTGAATTTTGCAAAAGGCTCGAGATAAAAACGAAGTGCTTTGAGATTTGTTTTCCAAAGCAATACATTACTCAATTAAAGTTGGAAAAACAGGTCGAAGATTTGACGGATGATAAAAAACGGTTAGAAAAGCAGATAGAGGATCTTCAGAAAGAATTGATTGAGTTGAGGGCAAAGTAAACTCAATCGACATCAAAAAAGGGAATTGACTAGATAGTTTGCTAGAGGTAAGCTAATATTATGGCGAAAGGCCGATAGTATTAATGATAAGCCGTAAGGGCGAGCATATGAACCAGTTTGAAGAAAAGGGCAGCTCAAGAAGAGCTGCTCTTTTCTTCGACGTGCTTCCAAAGATGGAAAAGAGCAAGCCATGTACGAAGTGGTGAAGACTGGTCGGCCCACTCAAGACAAAATGCCACTGTCCACGTGGCTTTTTGTCTGTAGGAAGCTACACACGCTCCACCGGAGAAGTCAGGCAAGTCGGGCCGCCCGTGCCTTTGTAGGAGATTTCTTCGCCTTCGTATTCGTACACGGTAGCGCCTGCTTTTTCCAGCCGCTCCTTCGTGACCGGATTGCCCGCCACGACCATGCACACGCGCGGGGCGAGCGCGAGGACGTTGCTGCCGAGGTTTTCGTATTCGCGATCGGGCACTTCGATCAGTTCGATGCCTCTGTCGACGAGCAGTTGGCGGAAAAACACAGGCATCAGCTTGGAGTAGACGACAGCGAGATCGTGGTCGACGAGGCTGATAATCGACATCAGATGCAGGCACTCGGCCGGGCCGCGGTCATATGGCAGCGGTACGACGATGACTTCTTCCGTGAAGTCCTTGACCATCTCCTTAATCTGGGCGATCGCCGCCTGATTGGTGCGGAAGCCAAGCCCGATCGCCAACGTTTTTTCATCCAGCCAGACGAGGTCGCCGCCGTCTGCCTGCGCATCGCCTGTCAGTTGTCCCAGGATCGGGATGTTGTTTGCTTGCAAAAACTCCTTGTACACTTCCGCTTCGCCTTGGCGCAGCTCTTTGCCGGATTTGAGGATGATCGCGCCTTTGGACGTGAACTTTACCGGATCATGGGCGTAGAGGGAGTCGAGCCCGGTTTTGTCCGATTGCGGGAGGTACAGCACGTTGGCTACGTGTTCGCGGAGGATCGCTTCGAATTTTTCGTACTCCTGCAAAGCTTTGTCCCAGTCAGGGCAGTCTGTATAGTGAAAAGTTTTCCAGGATGCGTCGAGATGGGCCTGGCTGATAAACGCTTCGCGGGGATGCTTGATGATGACGGTTTTCAGCTTTTTGACCATGGATTGGCTGCCTTGGAACATGGTTGCCTCCTTTTATTCCACATTGTAGAATATTGTTCATATTTCGAAAATTTATTTTCAGTGTACACATTCTGATTTTGCACTGTCAATCGTTATTCCGGGCTTGCAGCGGCTATCGCAGGAAGTTTTTTGCGATTCACAAAATTACGGCAAATCATTTAAGATGAGGTAGACGAGACATGAGGAAAAAGGGGAAATGACTGTGATTCAATCGTTTGATCGGGCGATGGCGATTGCGACGGCACTTGCGTCGGACGAGCATAGAAAGTGGTGGACCATCAACGATTTGGCGAAAGAATGTCAGCTCCCGGTGAGTACGATCTACCGCTTGTTGTACACGCTGATGAAGCACGGGCTGGTGGAGCAGGATGCAGCTACCAAGCAGTACACACTGGGGATCAAATGGATGGAGTTCGGCCTGCGCGTGCTCGACCGGATTGATTACCGCAAAGTCATCAAGCCGATGATCGAGGAGCTTGCCAGAGAGGTGGAAGAAAGCGTTTACTTCAGCCAGCCGAGCGGCCTGGAGTCGATTGTGATCGATCGCGTGGACAGCCAGCACAACATTCGCATCTACGACCAGCTTGGTTTGCGCATCCCGATGCACATCGGCGCGGCAAACAAGGTTGTTTTGGCGCACATGCCGGCAGAAGAAGCGCGGCAAATCGTGTTGCAGCTCGTCGGCGAGGAGGAGACGCCCGCTTTCATGGAAAAGCTGGCCGAAATCCGCAAAGTCGGCTATGCCGTCAGCTTCGCGGAACGGACGGAAAATACGGCTTCGGTCGCGGCACCTGTTTTTGATTACACGCAAAAAGTAATTGGCGCTTTGAGCATCGGCATCGTCACCTTCGATTTGAAAGAAGAGCGGTTGAATTATTTGATCGAGCGCGTGAAGGACGTCGCCCGCAAAACGTCGCAGCGGCTGGGGAAGATGTAGCTTTGCGATGTCTATATGCTGGAAATTTTTCTGCTATATGAAAAATATGGTCGAAAGCTCCTGGCGAGACTGTCAGCCCGAATGATCGGGGGCAGTCTTTTTGGGGCCAGTGACGGTTTGTGCTTTACGGGCAAAGCTTTTCGCATAATTACTGCCAAAACTTTACATAGTAACAGGAGGAAACGGTTGGGGCAGGAGGCGTTTTTGCGTGGAACTGTTCAGTGAGAGCTTGATTGTAGTCGGGCGTGTATTTACGATTTTGCCGCTGCTGTTGATCGTGACGCTGTTCATGGGAAAGCGTTCGATTGGCGAGCTGCCTGTCTTTGATTTCATGATTATCATCACGCTAGGCTCCGTGACCGGGGCCGATATTGCCGAGCCGAATGTCCACCACATTCCCATTGCGGTAGCGATTGTGGCGCTCGGGGTGCTGCAACGCGTCGTGTCCCAGTGGTCGATTGTGTCCAGGCGCTTCGGCAAAATGGTCACGTTTGAGCCAACGGTCGTTTTTTACAACGGAGAGTTTCTCGTCCCTCAACTGAAAAAGATACGCTATTCGCTCGATAACGTACTGCAAATGCTGCGGGAAAAAGACATTTTTGACCTGTCGGAGATTGAGATGGCGATCATCGAGGCCAATGGCCGACTGACTGTCCTGAAAAAATCTGCGCAGCAGCCAGTGACGAGACAAGACCTGCAAATCCGGACTGCCTCGACGGGCCTCTCCCTGCCTGTGATCGTCGAAGGGAAAATATGTAAAGAGGCGCTGAAGTACCGCGAACGGGACGAAGGCTGGCTTTTGCAGGAGCTGAAAAAAAGCGGCGTCGCCATCGAGCAGGTTTTTCTCGCCACATTGAATCGGCAAAACGACTTGCTGTTTTTTGAGAAACATCCGGACAATCCGCAGCGGGTTCCGCCCGTTCAGCATTGAGAGGAAGGCAGACAGCATGCAGCGTACAGGCGCGCCAGGCTATCATTCAAGGAAGCGTGTATTTTGCCGATTTCATTTATTAAAAATATTTTATCAATTAAAAATCATTTTAGAGGATAAGTGTGGTTGTCATCTCAATCAGGGAGGAATGACCATGCTTGTTTTCAAGGCGATGGAGCAATGTTCGGTGGCGGAGGCCGTTTTGGCGTACAACAGAGGGTTTTCCGGCTATTTTTTCGACCAGTCCAAAACGCCGGACACGCTTATCTGGAAAATGGGGAAGGAGGAACTTTCGCCCGCGCATTCGCTGGTTGCGTTTGTAAATGGCGAGCCGGCCGGAATCGTGCTGAACGGGATATGGAACAGAGGCGGGCGAAAAATCGGCTGGAACGGAGGGACAGGGGTGGCGCCGAAGCACAGGCGCAGCGGAGTCGGGCAAGCGTTGATCGAAGCGACGTTGCAGATTTACCGCGAGCAGGGCGTGGAGCTTGCGGCGCTGGTCGCCATTCGCGAGAACGTGCAGGCGGGCGGCTACGCGCTGTACAGGCGGATTTTTGATGAACAGGGAAGGCAAACGACTGCCTTGCTGTTTCAGTGTGAAGCCAGTCCCGGACGAGCAGACCGGGAGGCGATTGTCGCAAGCGCACTGGCCCATGTGTTTGCTCCGCTGGACCAGGAGCTTCATCGCCTCACCGTCAATTTGCCCGTCGCAAATGAGGCAACCACCCGAATTTTGCAAAGTGCGGGCTTTTCCACGCTGGCCGAGCAGGTTTTCATGACCAGGCCACTCGCCTAGCTGCTACTGCGGCTGATGGTACGGAAACGTAATCGTGAACTTGGTGCCGACCTTCGGCTTGCTCGACACGCTCACAGAACCGCCAAACGTGTGAATGACGTGATAGGAATAAGTCAGGCCGAGTCCGGTCCCGCTCGTTTTGGTAGAAAAATAGATCGTGCCAAGTCGTCTGATCTGGCCCTCGTCCATCCCGATGCCGTTGTCCTTGATGACGAGCAGGGCGTTGTTTTTTTCGATGAACAACGACAGGGAGACTTTCCCTTTGGCCGTCTCCGCGCATGCCTCGATGGCGTTTTTGATAAAGTTGACCAGCACCTGCTTGAACTCGTCGGGATTGGCCATGATCGTGACGGGCTTTTCATAAGCTTGCAGCTCCAACTCGACGTTGTTCATGTTGGCAAACGGCAGCATGACCTCGCGGACGACATGGAGCTGCTCGCATACGTCGATCAGCTCGGTGCGCTCCTTGAGCGGCTTGGACAGCGCCAGGTACTCCGTCAAAATCGCTTCCGTGCGCTGAATCTCGTCCATGCTGATGCGAATGTACTGATCGGTTTTCGCAATGTTTCCCGGGTCCTCCTGGATCAGGCGCAAAAATCCTTTGACGGCCGTGAGCGGGTTTCGCACCTCGTGCGCCAGTGAAGCGGCGACGTGGCTCATCGTCTCGATTTTTTCGTTTTGGGCATGGCGAATGAACAATTCCTTGTCTGATACGCATTTGCTAAATAACGACATCAACAGCCAGATGCCGACAAAATTTTGAACGGGAATCACAAGCACATGATAGGGAAGCTGATGGGATACATAGGTGGGAAAATTGAGATAGGTCAACCCCAAATCTATCAGGGAAAAAAGCGCACCCGTCAAAAGAGTAAACAGTGTTTTCCGATAACTGGCTTTGTAGCGTTGATATATCAGGAGGGAGATTGCAAACGTGGCGGCCATTACGAGCATGGCGACCCAGGTGCCTTCGCCGCCCAGATAAAAGCGGTACAGCGCTGATTCGATCAGCACGATCAAGGCGATTCGTACTCCGCCGTAGATCAGAGCGAAAAAGACGATGACGTGCCTGATGTCGAAAATGATTCCTTCGTTGACGCTCGAAGCGAAGGTCATCGCCAGAAACATGCAGACAGAGCTGGTTACGAGAATAAAGCAACGGCTATAGTTACGCATCCGGTCGCGGTAATAGATGTTGAACAAAACAAACGGTGTCAAGGCAAAAAACATTTGCAAGATTAGTTCTTTTAGTAGACTCATTAGACATCCCCATCGCAAATTTGCATGGCTTTTGCTTCAATCTACAAGGTTTCGACAAGACCTTACATAATTCCTCCAAAATTTGGACATCGAGTTGGGATTATTTTGGAGGACAAAAGCTTCAAAAACCCAGTTGACAGATGGGTAAAACAAGGATTATAGTCTGTATATATTAATACAAACGTTGCGAAAATAAAAACTACTCTTATCCAGAGAAGGCTGAGGGAATGGCCCTATGATGCCCGGCAACCTAGCTGGCAAGATCACCGTCTTGCGAGCCAAGGTGCTAACTCCAACAGGTAGCGATACCTGACAGATAAGAGGCGCGAATCTTGTCGATCAAGCCTCTTTCATCTGTTGAAAGAGGCTTTTCCTATTGGAAGGGCGTAGCCTCCTCAGCTTGAAGCTCAGCAGGAAGAAAGAAAAAGGGGGATTTTTCGATGAAAAAGAGACTGGGTCTTGTCACATCAATCGTACTGGCTGCGTCGCTGGCCTTGACCGCTTGCGGCGGGGGAGCGGACACCCAAAATCAGGCGGGAAGCGGCGCTTCCGGCGGCGAGAAGGCGAAGCGCATTGCCTTGATTATGCGCCAAAACGTCGGCACGTTTTCTGCCCAATACATTAACGGCGTGAAGCAGGAAGTCGAGAAAAACGGCGGCGAGCTGACCGTATTCAACGCAGATACCGATTTGTCGAAAATGGCCTCCAACCTCGACGCTGCGGTGAACCAAAATTTTGACGGCATCCTGATTGACCACGGTACGGCGGAAGCGCTGCAGCAAGGCACGCAAAAAGCGGTCGACAAAAAGATCCCGGTCGTGCTGTTCGACACCGATATCAAGCTGCCGGGCGTCCCTGTCGTCGAGCAAGATGACAACAAGCTGGCCGAGTTGAGCCTGGAAAAGCTGGCTGCCGATACGGGCGGCAAAGGCAACATCGTGAAAATTTGGGTAGCGGGCTTTGCGCCGATGGAAAAGCGCCAGGTAACGTATGAAGCATTCCTGAAAAAATACCCGGATATCAAGGAAATCGCCGCGTTTGGCTCGGCAACGAACAACACCGCGCTGGATACGCAAGCGCAGATGGAAGCGATTTTGAAAAAGTATCCGAACAAAGGCGACATTACAGCCGTATGGGCATCGTGGGATGAATTTGCCAAAGGGGCAACCCGTGCGATCCAGCAAGCAGGACGCACCGAGATCAAGGTGTACGGCATCGACCTGAGCGACGAAGACTTGCAACTGATCCAGGAGCCAAACTCTCCTTGGGTCGCGACAGCAGCGGTAGATCCGTCGAATATCGGACGCATTCACGCGCAGACCGTTTTCCAAAAAATGAAAGGCGAGCAAGTGCCAGACAGCGTGAAGCTGAATCCGGTGCTGGTCAAACAGGAAGACTTGCCAAAGGATAAAAAAGTAACGATGGGCGATCTGTCCCAATACGTACAAGAGTGGGGCAAGTAAGCAAATAGAGCTGGTTGGTTTGGCTATTCCCGTTGCTTTTGTCAACGGGAATCTTGTTTATTTAGGGGGGGCGAAAAGTGTCCAGCTTGCAGATGAAAGGGATTGTGAAGCAGTTTTCCGGCGTGCCTGCGTTGCGCTCCGTCGATTTTGAAGTCAAGGCTGGCGAGGTGCACGCGCTGCTCGGAGCGAACGGAGCGGGAAAAAGCACGCTGATGAAAATTCTTACAGGCGCGTATCAGCCGGATGGCGGCAGCATCGCGATTGACGGCAAGGACGTCTCGATCCAATCGCCGCAGGATGCGAAAGCGTTGGGCATCCAGTGCGTCTACCAGGAAGTCGATACGGCGCTGATCCCGTATTTGAGCGTGACGGAAAACATTTTGCTCGACCAGATCGTGTCCAAAAGCAGCAAGGGACTCATGAACTGGCAAGGGCTGCACAAGGAAGCGGAGAGCATTTTGCAAAGCTTCGGCTTTTCCATCCCTGTGCGCATGCTCGTCGAGGAATGTACGCTGTCCGAAAAGCAACTGATCTTGATTGCCCGCGCGACCGTGCAAAAAGCGAAGTACGTCATTTTTGACGAACCGACAGCCCCGTTGAGCACGAAGGAGAGCGAGCGGCTGTTTCTCATTATCGACCAGTTGAAAAAAGCAGGCGTCGGGATCATCTACATTTCCCATCGGCTGCCGGAAATTTTCGAAATCTGCGACCGGATCACGGTCATGCGCGACGGTCAACTGATTGCCACGAGCGAGACGGCCGCTACTACGATGGATGAAGTCATCGGGAACATGCTGGGCAAAAGCTTCGAGGAAGAGTTCCCGAAAGTGGAGCTGCCGATTGGCGAAGTGATCCTGGAAGCGGCCGGAGTGGCTGGCGGCAAGGTGCGCGGTGCGGATGTGAGCGTTCGCGAGGGCGAGATCGTAGGCGTCGTAGGACTTGTCGGGGCAGGGAAGACGGAGCTGGCCCGGCTGCTGTTCGGAGCGGATGCGGCCGAAGCTGGCGAGATCAGGCTGAAAGGCAAGGCGGTACGCCTGCGCTCGCCAAAGGAAGCCGTGGATGCAGGGATCGTCCTCGTCCCGGAGGAGCGGCGAAAAGAAGGCATTTTTGTCGAGGAGTCGGTGAAAAACAATTTGTCTGTCTCGACTTTGTGGAAATGGTCGCGCCTCGGGTTTGTCCGCAGGGGAGTCGAGGCGGGGCAAGCGCGGGAGCTGGTGCAGCGGCTGGGTGTGAAGACAGCGGACATCGGCCAGCTCGTCGGCCACCTCAGCGGGGGGAACCAGCAAAAGGTCGCAATCGGCAAATGGCTCGATACGGATGCGCAAATTTTCATGTTTGACGAACCGACCAAAGGCGTGGACATCGGCGCGAAAAGCGATATTTACCGCCTGATCGGAAAGCTGGCGGAGCAGCGCAAGGGCGTTTTGTACTTTTCCTGCGAGTTTGCGGAGGTGCTGGGCATCGCGGACCGGATTCTGGTCATGTTCGAAGGGAAAATCGTCCGGGAGCTGAGCCGGGCGGAAGCGACGCAGGAGCGGATTATGTATTATGCAAGCGGAGGTGAGTAACGTGGAAGGTAAAAAATTCAGCCTGTTTGATTTTATTTACAAATACGGAACGGTTGCGGTTATTGTTATCGTTATGCTGTTATTCAGTTTGACCAACCCGTATTTTTTTACGTATGACAACATTACGGACATTTTGCGCTCGATCTCGATCGTGACGTTTGTCGCCATCGGCGTTACGTTTTCCTTGATTGTCGGGGGCTTTGACCTGTCTGTCGGTTCGACGGTGTCGCTGACTACCGTCGTCTCGGCCTCGATGATGGTCTGGTACGAGCAGGGCGTGTTCGCCACACTGGTCGTTCCGATTGCGCTCAGCCTGATCGTCGGGCTGGTCAACGCGTTTCTGGTCGTCAAAATCCGGATTCCCGACCTGCTGGCGACGCTCGCGATGCTCTACATCGTCAACGGGCTGCACATGACGTATTCCAAAGGCTACTCGATCTACGCCAACATGCCGATGGAAGACGGTTCGATGGCTCCGGGGAAATTCCAGGAGTGGTTTTTGTGGCTTGGCCAAGGCAAAATTTTCTCGCTGCCTGTGCCAGTTATCCTGACCTTTTTGCTGGTCGCGGTCACGCACATCTACCTGACCTACACCAGACAAGGACGGATGCTGTACATGACGGGCGGCAATCTGGAAGCCGCGCGCTTGTCAGGCATTCCGGTCAATCGCTACCGCACGCTCGCCTACGTGTTATCCGCGCTGTTTGCCGGCTTGGGCGGGATGCTCTTGGCGGCGCGGATCGGGACAGGCCAGGTGAGCAGCGGCGGCTCGATGCTGATGGATGCAGTGGCAGCGGCGTTTGTCGGCTTCTCTGTATTCGGCGCGGGCAAGCCGAATGTGTTCGGGACGTTCGTCGGCGCAATCCTGATCGGGGTGCTGCTCAACGGCATGACGATGCTCAACCTGCCGTACTACGCCTACGATATTATCAAAGGGACGGTATTGGCGCTGGCGTTGGCTGTGACGTATTACCAGCTTCGGCGGAAAAGAAAAGCGTAGAGGTGTTTGCGTTCGCGCGTGCAAGGCAGGTCGTCAGGGAGAAGCTGGCGGCCTGTTTTTGTTGGGCAGAAGAAGAGTGGGTACGATTCTTATCAGTGTACGTGCAGCATGGCGAGGCTGCGAAGGCGAGGAAAGCAAGAGTTGTGCCTTTTTGGGACGGAGGTTTTTTTTCGATTGCTTGGCGACTTGGTGCAGTCAAGGTAGTTTAGGTTAGTTTAGGCGAGAATGTGGTTTTTATTGCGAGCCGTGGGATCAAGGCGGACTGGCTGCTTGGAAAACGGTTGATCGTCGCGGTAGTGGTGAGAGGAAACAGGAGAAAGCGCTACAGGTACTTGGGCCTCTAGCGGGGGAGCGGAGGCTGGGTAGGAGTCCCAAAGACCTTCGCTGCTTTCTCCTGTTTCCTCTACGAGCTGTTTCTGTCGTTCGGGGGTGATTTTGGGTTGTAGATCAGGAAGCAAAGTGCTTAAGACAAGGAAGCGGTTTTTCTAAAAGCATGCATGTTGTATCGTCAGGGAGGCTAGCATTAATAGCTCTCAAGAAAGACGACAATCCCACCGCAAGCTTTCTTTTTTGTAGTGTCTTTTTCCCCGGAGCCGGGCAGTGATACCCCCAGCAGGGAGCCCAAGAAGTTACAGCGATTTCGTCTCTTTTCTCGCCACACCAAAAGCGCCGATAAAGGAGCTTTAAAAACCCAACCAACCCCACAGCATCATGTTCGGCTCATCACGCCACTACACTGCAAACAATTTTTTATAGTTCCAATCCATTTTTGTAACAGATAAGAATGGATAAGACTCTTATCAAAGCATAAGTGCAGCAACATAACGAGACTTCGAACGAAACGATAGAGCAAGACTGATGCCCGCTAGGTACGTGAAGGCTTCGCCATTGGCTCGGCGCAGCCAAGTTTTCTCATGCAAGAAAATGGTAATAGTTTCACACAGAACATCCCTCCGCTATAATACCTCTGGGGGGATATAAGTGATTCATTATAAGACGTACATACGCGGTGAGGGTTATGAATGGGTGACCTTCGTCCACGGCGCGGGCGGCAGCTCATCCATCTGGTATAAACAGATCAAAGCTTACAAAGAACATTTTAATATTCTCCTCGTCGATTTGCGCGGTCATGGCAGGTCGAAGCAGCATCTGGGGAAGCGGCGGCCGAAATACACGTTCGAGGACGTGAGCCGCGACATTATCGAGGTGATGAAGCACGAGAACATCGCTTCCAGCCATTTTGTCGCGGTTTCGCTCGGGACGATCATCGTGCAGATCATAGCAGAGCTGGAGCCGCACAAAATACGCTCGATGGTTTTGGCGGGAGCCGTGACCCGGCTGAATTTGCGTTCGCAGGTGCTGATTGCGCTCGGCAATCTCGTCAAGCACATCGTGCCGTACATGTGGCTGTACAAACTGTTTGCCTGGGTCATCATGCCGCGGGCGCGCCATCGCGAATCCCGGTCGTTATTTGTCAGAGAAGCGCAAAAGCTTTGTCAAAAAGAGTTCAAGCGCTGGTTTTCGCTGACGCACGGCATCAATGCGTTTTTATGCAGCCTGCTGGCGAAGGAGCCTCCGATTCCGGCCCTGTTTGTGATGGGCGACGAAGACTACATGTTTTTGCCCGCGGTTCAAGCGTGTGTGAGTCAGAGACAGTATGCGCAGTTGCGCCTTTTGATGAACTGCGGCCACGTGGTCAATGTCGATCAGCCGGAAGAGTTTAACCGGATTTCGATCGGATTTATCCGCGAGCAGACGGGGGATGGACGGTACGAGGTAAGCCCCGCTTAGCTTGTGCGTTTGGCTGCCAGGCTTTGCGTTTGCGATTTGAACAGAAATGTGTTCCAATAAATGGAGCGGGTTCGGATTTGGTTTTGGCATACATTTTCAGCGAAGGAGGACACGGCATGTCGATTCAAAATGAACACGACTTGCTCGCTTTGCAGCGGATCGGGAGAATTGTGGCAGAAGCTAGAGAAGCGATGCTGAAGGCCGTCCGGGCGGGCATCACGACAAAAGAGCTGGATCGTATCGGCGGCGATATTTTGGCGAAGTACGGTGCGCGCTCGGCTCCACAGGTGACGTACGACTTCCCCGGGCAGACGTGCATCAGCGTGAATCACGTTGTGGCGCACGGGATTCCCGACGGAACCGTGTTGAAGGAAGGCGATGTCGTCAACGTCGACGTCTCCGCAGAGCTGGACGGTTATTTTGCCGATACAGGCGCTTCGGTTGTCGTGGGACAGGGAGAGCCTGTGAAGCAGGCGCTGTGCAAATGCGCAGAGGAATCGCTGTACAAGGCGCTGGATTCGGCCAAGGCTGGCTCCAAGTTGAGCCAGATCGGGCGCATCGTCCACAATGAAGCGAAGGCAAAAGGATTTACGGTCGTCAAAAATCTCACAGGCCACGGCATCGGCAAAAGCTTGCACGAGGAGCCGGCGCACGTCCTGAACTACTACGACAAATGGGACAAACGGCTGCTTACGGACGGGCTGGTGCTCGCTGTCGAAACGTTTATTTCCACTGGAACGGAGTATGTGAAGGATGGGGCAGACGGCTGGGCTTTGGTGACGCCGGACAGAAGCTACGTCGCCCAGTACGAGCACACCGTCGTCATAACGCGCGGCAAGCCGATTATTTTGACGGCTTAATCTTTTTTTTTTCGCGTTTTTGCGCGCGGTGTTTTTGCGATCGTGAAAAAAGAGAGAGGCCCTATTGCGCTGATAGGGTCTTTTTGTTGTGCGAGAAAAGTTGCGAGAATGGGCAAGAATAACTTGCAGAACAGCCAAAGATTGTATATTCTCTATATAAGAATATATGTTCGTATTTACGGGAGGTCTTTTCCGATGAATCGATGTGGCTGGGTGAATCAGGACCCGTTGTATTTGGATTATCACGACCGGGAGTGGGGCGTGCCTGTCTACGATGACCGGCTGCTCTTTGAATATTTGAATCTGGAGGGCGCGCAGGCGGGGCTGAGCTGGTACACGATCCTGAAAAAGCGGGAGAACTACCGCCGGGCTTTTGACAACTTTGAAGCGGAAAAGATCGTGCAGTACGACGAGGAAAAGATCGAACAGCTTTTGCAGGATGAGGGCATCGTGCGGAACAAGCTGAAAATCAGAGGCGTCGTCAAAAACGCTCACGCCTATCTCAAAGTCGTGGAGGAGTTCGGCTCCTTTTCCAGCTACATCTGGTCGTTCGTCGGCGGCAAGCCGATCCACAACCACTTTCAGGAGCTTAGGGACGTACCTGCCTCCACCGAAATCAGCGACAAGATGAGCAAGGATTTGAAAAAGCGCGGCTTCACGTTTGTCGGTTCGACGATCTGCTACGCGTTCATGCAGGCAGTAGGCATGGTGAACGACCACGTGGCGACGTGCGATCTGTATCAAAAAGACTAATCAGGCTGGAACAGGGAGAGAGGGGGAAGCGACATGAACGCGAACGATCTGCTGATTCTGAATTTCGAGGAAGTCAGACGCCGAAGCATCAAAGTATGGCGGGCGATTCCAGACGACAGGCTGAACTGGAAGCCCGACGACAAAGCGTTTACCTGCGCACAAATGATTCGGCATGTCATCGAGGGCGAATTTTTGTATCACCAGATTTTGATTCAGCGAGGCAGCGCCGCTCTGTCTGCTCTCCCGAATCCGTATGAAACCAAGCCGTTCACGACCGTCGAGGAAGATTTGGCGTTTGCGCAGCCGTACCGGGAACAGTTTCTCGCCTTTGTCAAAGGGCTGGACAAAAGCGACCTGGAGAGCATTCGCATCGACCGCTCCGATGTCGGGTACGTCAGAACACTAGGGGACATGCTGCTGCGGATCGCCTATCACGAGTCCGTCCATACCGGCCAGCTTCTCGATTATATGAGAACGATGGGTGTCAAGCGGCCGAACATTTGGGACTGATCTGATGAACGCCCACGAGGAAATTCGATAAGAGCCAAGAGCCAGGACCTTTGCCAGATTGGGGAGGGGCTGGCTTTTGGTGTTTTTTGGTAAGGGGGGTGTTCTCGCTTTTGCCCAAACTTTCGCCCAGCCTCTCGCGCAAGTCTGTGCCCAGCCCTTAGCCTCGGCCTTGTTCGGCTTCTTGTCTAAACTTCGTGTAGCTTCTCGTCCAAACATTGTCCAGCCCTTAGCCCCGACTTTTTCAGCTTCTCGTCTCGGCCCTCACCGAGCTACTTGCCCCGGCCTTCGCCCAAGCCCTTCCCTAGCCTCACGCCCACCCTCACGCCTTAGCCCCAACCTTCCTACCGACTGTTAGAAGTACATTTCAAGAAATCCGTCAACCGACAGCAGATGGAAATGTTCTGGAGTATGAGAACGGTGTACTTTTTAGGCAGCAAGGCGAATTGTAATGAAATTGTCGGGTCTACCCACAAGCGCGATTCTGTTCAGGCAGATCGCGCTTTTTTGTACAGATAAAAATGGAGAAGGTTCCTTGTCCAGCACAGGCGCAGAGCCGATACTCTGCCAATAGCTTGGCAACTACGTTGTCTAATCAAGAAAATGTACATTTTTGTTCGGCAAAATTAGCTGGAAAAAATGATTGGAAATAACTTGAACTTTCGAGTTTTGTATGAGATACTTGTACTACAAAACAGAACAAACGTTCCTATCAATCCTGCTGGGGAAGCGAAGCAGTCCTGATTTAAACACGGAACCAGAGAAGGAGTGAGTATATGCAAAAGCAACCAGCCCGGTTTACAGGCCGCCGCGAAAACGAATCGTCTGGCAGCGTTCTGCTAAAGGCGCAGCGAGGGAGACGCCAGGCGGTACTCACTGTCCTCGGCTTTTTGCTCCCCGCCAAGGAGAGTCTCGCCTTTTATGGCAGAAGAGCTGGGGCGGCAAGCATTCGAGGCAAGAAAGCAGTGATGCCGAAAGAAACTCAGCATGGAGCGAGCGGCCGATGATGTCGATGGACTATGTACAGGTGCTCGCTGCTGTTGTCTGTTTTCTCGTCTTGGTCGTCGCCTTCAAGCACGTCGACCTGCAAATTCGCATCAACAACATTTTGGATCTGCAACTGAAGGCGAACAAGGAAAAAGAAAAAGAGGCAGAGTCGATCGAGAAAAAAAGCGATCCGCCTGCCACTGACGACAGATTGTAATATCAAGTGCGACACCTAGATAAAAAAACGGCCCATGATTGATTCGTGTAAAATGAAGTCACGACAACACCATTTACACAGGAGAATCAATCATGAGTTATACACATCTTAGCATAACAGAGCGTAGTGAGCTAGCACTCCTTCATCGGTTGGGTTGGTCTGCCCGCGCCATTGCCAGAGAACTCAAACGGCATCATGCTACCATTGCCCGTGAGTTAAAACGGGGTTGTAAGGCAGGGGAATATCAGGCAGAAGCCGCGCAAGAGGTTTACGAGAAACGTCGCGAACGGTCTGTTCCCAGAGGCAAGTGGACTCCTGAACGTGAGCATTATATTGCCCGTAAGCTGGCGCAGACCTGGTCTCCCGAGCAGATTGCCGGACGGATGAGTCAGGAATGCCCCGAACAGAAAGTGTCGTTTAAAACGATGTATCGCTGGCTGTATCAGGGCTTTTTGGTTAAAGGAGATACCACCGTTCTGCGCCACAAAGGGAAACGCCGGAGACCAATCGAAACACGTGGTCGTTTCAACGTAGGAAAGTCCATTCGGCAGCGACCCAAGGAAGTACGAAAGCGTGAGAGCTTTGGTCATTGGGAACTGGATACGGTTGTTTCCAGCCGTGGAAAAAGTAAGGCGTGTGTCGCGACGTTCGCTGAGCGCAAGACACGCTTTTACCTTGCCGTAAAGATGCCTGATCGTACCTCGGCTTCCATGGAAAAGGCCTTTGGTTTCGTTGCTGAGTCGTTACCGAAAGGATCGTTTCAAACAGCTACCGTTGACCGTGGCAAAGAGTTTGCCTGTTACGAACGGCTGGAGTCAGCACATGGCGTAAACATTTACTTTGCCGATCCCTACTCTTCCTGGCAAAGGGGCACGAACGAGAACGCAAATGGCCTTCTGCGAGAATTTTTTCCCAAAGGCAAGGATTTTGCCGAAGTCTCCGAGGAGGAACTGATTCAGGCCTTGGAGCTCATTAACAATCGGCCAAGAAAATGTCTGGGTTGGAAGACCGCTTACGAATCATTCATGGAAGCTCTGTCGCACTTGTCTTGACAATTCGTCATGGGAGAATGACCTGGCAAAAAAGCCGGAGCAGGCTGTTCAGGCAGTCGAGGCATACAGGCATTTCTGGACGGCGATGTACTCGCTGGCGCTCGCTTTTCTTGAGTTAACGGAGCAGCTCATGCTAGAGATGGCGAATCTCCGCCGCCCATCGCCCGATCGGCGTCTGGCCGAACAGCAAGTCATCCAGGTGCTTGAACTGTTGGACGACCTTTCCCGTTTCCTTTTGCGAAAGGCGGAATTTTGACAGACTGTTTTTGCCGATCAGGAGCTTGCGGTGGAGGCATCTGTGAAAGAGGTGCGTTTCGTGCTCCATTCGTCTTTGAACCAGTTGGAAGGCTACTGTTCTCCCTCCGCCGCGTTTTCAACGGCTTTTAAACAAAGGCTGAAAGATTCGATACTCCCCTTGAAAAAGTACGGTGAACCTGGAGGGCCTGTTCGTTCCGTTGTACAGACTCACGGCAATTATCAGGCTCCTTGGCTGAATCGGGAGGTTTTTCCAGGGAGAACCAAGAGCCACAAGGTTGTGGGACAAGCGAAAAAGTGGAAGAAGCAGCCGTAAAGTGTGGGGGCAAACGGCTTTTCGTTAGCTGAATTACGGATGAAGGGGAGGTTACGTTTTTCACGGGAAGGTGGGGAGTTATGTCATTTCCGAATATCCCAAATATCAGTCCGACTATCGCGATTACGCGCGAGGATGCGATCAACCTGCTTTTGACTTCGATCGCGATGGAGGAGCTGGGACTAAGCCATATATTGGACGCAGAAGGGGAAAAAATTCAGTACGTGCTCGGCACGCTCACCGGTGTAAGCGGAGCGCCGGCAGCCACGATTGACGATTTGCTGGCGATTGACCGAAGTGTAAGGGAAATGGTCGATGCAACGATCAGGAAGGAGATGGTACTGCAGGCAGTGCTAAACGCCTCTACCATGCAGGGGCCGACTGGTCCAACAGGTCCGACCGGAGCCACTGGAGCTACGGGGGCGGGGGAGGGAGTGACGGGAGCGACCGGATCCACTGAAGTGACAGGGGCCACGGGGCCAACCGGAGTGACAGGAGCCACCGGGGCCACGGGAGCTACTGGAGTGACAGGAGAAACTGGAGCTACTGGAGCAACAGGCCCCACAGGCCCCACCGGAACCGTCTTTACAAACATCAAAGCCTTCGCCGCCAACACGGGAGGTGCCGTGATCGCCGTTATTTTGGGAGGGACCAACGTGCCTCTGCCCAACAACCAGGTGCTCAACGGCATTACCGTCGGAGGCGGCAACACAACCTTTACCGTTCCATCCGCAGGCAACTACCTGATCTCGTACTCCGTCAACACAACCGCCGCTCTGGCAGTCAGCACGCGGCTGTTTCGGTAGCATCACCAGCGTTATCGCTTTCCTCCTTCCACAACACCGTAATCGCTCCGCTAGGCGCGGGGGCGACAATCACACTGCAGCTCTTCGGCCTGCTGGGAGCGGCTACTTTGCTGACAGGCGCCGGGGCGACGTTGACTATCGTAAGACTGAACTAAAATCGACTACAAACCGCACGGGCAAAGGGGTTGCGTACGCGCTGTCCCTTTGCCTCTTTCTTTTGGCGAGAGACAGTTTACATTTTAGATGGACTTTCAAATGTAATTCGTGCGCGGACGGTGTACAATGGGGGGGAGTAGTAAAAATATTTCGTTAATAAATCTTGGATGATAGTATAATATTATCGGAATAAGTATGCCGATCATTCGGAGTGGGGACAGGTGGCAATGGACGACTTGGCACTTTTTTTGGACGAGCATGAGGAAGCAGCGGTAGAAGAGTTCAGGAAACGGATCATGGTGTCTGAGCACGACCAGTTCAACGGAATTATTCATCTGAACGGACAAGCCATGTACCGCATGGTGGCCGACTATCTCCGTTCGAAGATTACGCATGAGGATATCAAACAGCTTGCATATAAAGTAGCGCACGAACGGAATCAGGCCGAGATCAACATCGGCGATTTCGTTTTCAATGTTTGCATGGGCCGGGAACTGATGCTCGACGTTCTGCAAAAAGGGCCCTTTCCACCCGATGTTCTGCTGCCAGCCTTGCTTAAAATAAACGAATGCTTCGACGTTTTTCTCGTGCACGCCGTGTCCAGGTACACGGAGCTGAAAGACAGCGATCTGGAAGAGAAAAAGCTGTTTATTGAGCGGTCGCACAAGGACAGGCTGACGATCTTGGGGCAGATGGCATCGAGCTTTGTACATGAATTTCGCAATCCGCTGACCTCGATTATGGGATTCTCCCGATTGTTAAAAGAAGACTATCCGAACTTGCCGTACGTGGACATTATCGAAAATGAGCTGCATCAGTTGAATTACCGCGTCTCTCAGTTTTTGCTGGTTTCCAAAAAGGGAGCCGTACATAAGAAAAAAGAAGTGTTTAGCATCGCTTTACTATTTGAAGAAATACTCTCCTTTCTCTATCCGAACATCGTGGACGTGAACGCGCATATTTCGTGCACGATTGATCCGATGCTGCTTTTGGACGGCTACCGGGACGAGATGAGGCAAGTGTTCATCAACATTATTTCGAATGCGCTCGATGCCCTGCAGCGCAAAAACAGCGACAAAGAAATTGCGATCCAAGGGTTTCGCACCGACGAGATGACAGCGATCACGATTTCCAACAATGGCGCGCCGATCCCGCCAGATCTGCTGTCGGTCATTTTCGAGCCGTTTTTTACCACCAAAGAGCTGGGGACGGGCATCGGGCTGTACGTCTGCAAGGAAATTATCGAGCGGCACGGCGGGGTGATTAAGTGCGAGTCATCTGACCAGCAGACGGTATTTTCCATGTACTTCCAAGATTCCTAGCCGGGCATCATCCCGTGTATCACGCCCCCAAACGCCAAAAAAAGAGAACGACCTGCGCTTTCGCAACGAAAGTCAGCAGGTCGTTCTTTGTTGGCAGCGCCGAGCCGTTTTATTGCAGCCGCTCCCGCCGTCCTCTCCCAAGCATTTTCCCCAGTTGCTCCAGCCCTCGCACCAGATAGACCAATAGCAGCGACAGCAGGCAACTGCATCCGAAGATCAGGCCCAGGTACAACAGCGAGTACCAGGTGTTTTGAAAAACCCAGGCGACCTCTCCGTATTGCTCAAACAAAAAGTCTTTGAACAGGATCAAAAAGGCGGAGTGAAACAGGAAAATGAAGTAGGTCAAGCCTTTGCGGAACTTGAGACGAAGGTGATCCACCAGTTCCAGAAAGAAGACCATGAGCACGAGAAAAGACAGCAGTGTCGCGAAAACGAAGCTCAGGTGCACCGCCACGTACAGCTTGCTTGAGACGACAAAAAACATGGCCGCGGCTGTAGCGATGCCCGTCAAGAGCATCAGGATGGAGCGGTTGTTGCGCAAAAAAGACAGAATGGCTTCTCGGTACCAGTACAGCAGATGCCCCATGTAGAGCGTGAAAATCCAGCTTGGCAGCATATGGCGGGTGGACAGCCCAAGCCAGCCTTTGTGCAAGTAGTTGATGTAGAAGTATTGCACCGCAAGCAGAATCCAGATGACGTACAAAATGTTCTGTTCCGTAATCCACTTGCGGAAAAAGTAGGCAAACACGTAATACTGGCAAATCATGAACACGAAGTACAGGTGATCGCCCGTTTTCCCCATGAAAATGTTGGCGTAGTCCTCAGCGGTGTGAGGCATGTCCTTTTTCAGCAAATAGTGATACAAAATGCCGGAAACGAGGTAAGGCAGAAAAATGTACACGAGCTTGCCCGTAAAAAACTCGCGGAACGCCGGGCTTTTCGCTTCAAAAGAATAGGCGGTCAAATAGCCGGTCGCGATCGTCAGCAGCACGGTGCCGTAGCGGCTGATCTGATTGAGGGCGACAACCCAGAAAGGATCGTTGAAGTAAAGCACCGATGCCGTGAAATGACCGACCACAACCAAAAAGCTGGAGAACAGTTGGATGTAAAAAAGCGATTTCAAAATTTTTGAATCGGTGTACATAGGCATTCCTCTTTTCCTTGTTTGTCGGCTTGTGAAGTCGTCCAAAATCCGAGAAGCCAAAACAATAAAAAAGCGAATTGCCCCTATCTTAAAAAATGAATTTTTGAATAAGATTTGATAAGCCGCACGGCGAGCAGCCAATGTTTGGCAGGCAGGAAAAAAGCCACACAGCAATGTGCGGCTTTTGGCATTATTTTTTGGATTTGTTCCTCTCCTCGATCGCCTGGCTGACCACGAAGGCCAAATCGTCGTTGCCAAACAGCGACAGGACGCCAAGGATAGTGGCGTCAGGGATTTCCTCTGCTTCCTCTTTGGGAACCGTATTTTCAAGCATTTGGGCCAGCAGTTGGTTTTCCCCTTGGGCGGGATAGGCTTGGGCGTACAGCTCGCGCGCATCCAAGCCGTGGTTGACGCACCACTGGGCAAAGACGAGGATCATCATTCCCTCATCGCGCTGATAAGCCTGGATGACTTGTTCTTCCATCTCTTTTCGGTTCATGGGCATCTCCTCTAACAATCGTGCGTGTCTTGTGCTTAATTGTAGAGAAGAGGACGAATGCCCGCAAGAAAAAAGAAGGGCAGTATCATGAGTTTCGCTTGCTGTGATTGGTCAGAACCGGAAGCACCCGGGTATCCTTTACCATTTGCGAATGGCAAAAGGGGCAGCTCGGGCTCTCGTCAAAGGAAAAGTTATCTCTCATCCAGCACGTACACCCATCATTGCTGCACGTCCACACATCTGTTTCCTCTTCTTCGACCGGAACAACTGCTTTCTTCGAGAAATACACATGAACTCCTCCTTTGCGGGGCATCGTGCTTTACAGCAACCTCTATTAATGTGTGATGGAAGGCCCGTGAATATACCAAGATTTTCTGTCTGCGCAAAAAGCTTCCTGGCCAGCCAACAGGCGCGCGAACGTCCCGCAAAAAAAGGCAACGGAGCATCGTCCGCTGCCTTTTTGGCAAAAGAGGGGTCACAACTGATCGGGAATTAAAATTTGTCCGGCCGATTCGTGGCTGGTGACGGCGAGCAAGATCGCCTTCGACAAAGTGTCGGGATGGTAAGGCTTTAGCAAATAGCCCTTTGCTCCCAAATCAAACGCTTTTTTCTTTTCCTCAAACGCGCTGGAAATGACGATCGGGATCGTCTTCAGCTCCGGGTTTTCCTGCATCGCCTCGATGACCTTCCAGCCGCTCTCGCCATCTTGCAAAATCAGGTCGAGCACGACCGCATCCGGACGCAGGCGGTAAATGGCGTCGAGCGTCTCCTGTGCCGTGGAAAAAGGATAGACTGCAAAGCCCAGCACGCTCGCCAGCGGGGTGCGCAACTCGTGGCTCACGGTGCTGACAAATTCGGATTTCATCTGGTCAATCTCGTATTCCTTCGTGATGTCCCGGTAAACCAGCAGCGTGCTCCACTTCCGCTGGTTGCGGTACAAAGGCTCCGCGTAGAGCTGGATGTATCGTTTGACAGGAGAGGTCAGTTCAAAGACGATGCTGTCCTCTTGCGCATCGCCTTCGCCCAGCGCGACTGCTTTGATGTACGGGATGAGACGGTTAGGCTCTGCCGTGCAGCTTTGCAGATGGGCGAAAAACGCGTCGATGTCAAAGTCCGATACGGCCTGCTCGCGATTGCAGCCAAGCAGCTCGCAAAACGTGCTGCTCACCTGGATCGTTCCGCCGTTGAGAGAAAGCAACTGTATGCCCCCTGCACGGAGTCGAGCATTTCCTGCGTAATTTGCCGCTGCCTTTTCGTTTCCTCAAACATGGCGAGCTTGTCCAGGGCGAGCGAGACTTGCTTGGCCATGCCGATCAAGATGTGCTGCTCGTGCTCGGAGAACCTGCGGTCGATGCGGGCGAGAATGATGCAAGCCACGACCTCCCTGTGCGAATCCAGTACCGGGAGATACAACTCGTAAGTGCGGGAACGAGCAGGGTGGAAGCCGCGCTCGCCCACTGTACTTTCACGGTTGACGACAAATGGCAGCCCGGTTTCCTTGATGCGGACAAAAGGCCCGTCCTCGATCCCTTGCAGCAACTGGTCAAGCCCTTGCCGGGAAATGCCGAAGCTGGCGCAGCCGCGATCCGCGTCCAACAGCACGATGACGCCTTTGTCTGCTTCCATGATTTCTACGGTGTTCGAAATAATGCTCGACAAAAGCTCCCTTTGTCCCATGTACTGGTGAGCGCGAGAACAAAGCGGTTCTTTTTCTCCAGATAGTGCTCGTTTTCCGCCATTTTGGACAGAGCTTCCTGCAGTTCCTCCTGCTGCATCATCAGCTCGTCTTGCTGGGCGTGCAACTCTTCGTTTTGCGCCATCAGCGCTTCTTCCTTGTGCTGAATCTGCCGCATCATGTAGTCGAGCGAGCGGGAGAGCTTGCCGATCTCATCCGCCCGTTCCAGGCCGTTCAACTGCGGCGTTTCTCCCTGAGCAAAGCGGTCGGGAACAGATTGCTGAAAAAATTGGCGACAAACGATTCGATCGGCGCGTGATGCTTTCACGGACGTATTTCCGAAGCCGAGTCATGCGAGCATGTCCCCCACCTTGCGGACGAGCTCCAGCGGGCTGAACGGCTTGGGCATGAAGTCATCGGCTCCGGCGGCGCGCATTTTTTCCTGTTCCGCATGCTGGCTTTTCGCGGAAAGAATGAGAACCTTCACCGCTTGCTTGTCCGTCATCTGCTTCATCCGGGTCAACACCTCAAAGCCGGTCAGCTTGGGCATCATGTAATCCAAAATGAGTAAATCGTACTGATTGTGGCTGATTTTTTGCAGCGCTTCCTCACCGTCGCAGGCGATGTCGAGCAGATGCCCTTCATCCTCCAGCGTATCGCCAATGAGCATCCGCAGTACGGCTTCATCTTCAGCCAGTAATATCATTGCCATTTTTTCTTCCTCCATCTGGTATTGCCTACATCATTCGCTTGACTAGCCGCTTGATGCGCGCTTCCAGCTCTTTCGTGCTGAAAGGCTTCGTCATGTAGTCGTCAGCGCCGAGCTGCAGGGCTTGGGCAATATCTTGTTCGCCGCTGCGGCCTGTCAGCATGAGCACCGTGTACTGCTTGCTGTTCGGCAGGTTGCGGATGCGCCGCAGAACGTCCAGCCCGTCCATTTGCGGCATGATCCCGTCCAAAATGATGAGATACGCTTCCGGCCCCTGATGCCAGGAAGATGCAAAAAAGGCAGCCCCTTCTTGGTACGTCCGGATGTCCGAGTGAATCCAGCCGTCCAGGCTTGCCCGCGCCGAGTCGGCGAGGACGGCGCAGATCAGCGGATCATCGTCAATAATGGCGACTTTCAGCTTCACCGTGCGCGTATCCGGATCAGCGCTGCGCACAGCCGCTTCAATCCGGCAGCGCCCCGCATTTTTGGCAGAGTATAACGCCGTATCCGCAGCGTCGATCCAGTAGGCGAGCGGCTTTTGCGCATCCTCAATTTGCACGACGCCAGCGGAAAAGCTCAGCGAAAACGTCCCTTCGGAAGCTTCGAAGGAGAGGTCGCGAAAATCGCGCAGCATTCGTTCCAGCCGCAACTGTGCTTCCTGTACCGACGTCCGCGGCATGAGCAGAATAAATTCTTCCCCGCCATACCGGAAAAAGACGTCCTGCTTCTCCGCGCTTCCCTGGATGAACGCGGCGAAGCGGCTCAGTACGACGTCGCCTACCAGGTGCCCGTAAGTGTCATTGACCTTTTTGAAATGATCGATGTCCAGAAAGGCCAGCGAAAAGGGCGCGTGGCTCCGCATGGAATCCGCAAGCAGCTTCTGGTACGTATCCGCGAGGCAATTGCGGTTGTACACGCCGGTCAATTCATCGAGAAACAAAATTTTATCCATCCACCGTTTTCTTCTGAGCTGTCTTTCCAGCCGGACGGTTAGTTCTTCCAGGTCAAGCGGTTTGCACATGACATCGTCGGCACCCAGCCGATAAGCGCGCAGGCGCGTTTCCCGATCGCAGTCAATGCTGATAATCGTCGTCGGGACGTATTGCTTTTTAATTTTTTCACTGAGCGTTTGCATGACTTGAAAGCCGCCTGTTTCGGGAATGTTCAGGTCGAGAATCAGGCAATCCGGGTTGAGGTCGTGGAAGTAGTCGAGTGCCTTGTGAGGATAAACAGTAGCGATGACGGACCAGTTTTGCTTCTCCAAATATTCTTTTAGGTACATCAGCAACGTCACGTCGTCGTCTAAAATGAGCAGGAGAGGCTGATTGTCGTAGGTAGACTCTTGCGGTAGCGTGGGGTCCTCCAAAAGAATTTCCTGCTCGGGACGATGCTCGTAACACAAGGCGATGAGCTCTTGCAAAAAGTCACGCCACTCGTGCGTTGGCCAAGGTTTCGCATCCTGCTGGTCCAACTGCTCCAACAGCGTCTGCGCCAGCTCGGACAAATCGGCAAGACCGATCGTTCCGGCTGTGCCTCTCAACGAGTGAACAAAGCGGTACAGCTCTTCGTGGGAGACCGGCCCCTCCTGTGCGAGCCAGGCTTCAAACTGCTTGTGGACTTGAAAAAGAAGTGTGTCTCTATACTTCATCATGCCGCATTATCCCCCTGTTTTTCGGGAAGGCCCGAGCCAGTCGCAAAGACTGTCGGGCCAGGCTCATAAAAGGTATTGTACATCTAACTAGGTGGAAGTGTACCATATCAGGAGGGGTTCTCCAATGAAAGGATTGCGTTTGGAGGAAGGAAAAGGGCAGGCCGTGACAACTCTGTTACAAGCTAGTTGCGCAAGGAAAAGCCTTCTTCTTTCAGATACTGTTCGGCTTCTACGTAAGACTCGAAGGAAGCCTCCAGGTTCATGCCGTGGTAGACGTTCCACAGCGTGTCTTCCTGCTGCAGCAGCAGCGTGCGATTTTGCTTGTCGACCCAGGTTTGCTCGAGTGGCTCGTTTGCTTCCGCCTTTGGCTGCGGCTCGCGTTTGACAGAGAGCGACTGGATGGAAGCCTCGATGATCGTGCGCAATTCCTCTGCGGAGAAGTCGCGAATGTTGACGTAGCCTTTGTCGTCTTTGGGATAGCCCTTCAAAAAGCCTGCGAATACGAAGCCGTTGCCATTCGGATGCAGATGGTAAACGACTGTCTTTTTGTCGTGAAGACTTGCCTCGTAGTGAAAATTGACCCGCTTGAGCGAGACGTCGTTTCGGGTCAGTTGTGGAAATGATTCAATGATCGCCAGTTTTTCTTCAAAAGTAAGCATGGATTCCTCCGATGAGAAAAGTTTTGTTTGTCGATTATATCATAGGTGGGACAAAGAACGAAAAAGTCATCGAACGAGGAAAGGAGGGACTGCCATGAACGGGAAAAACCGCAAAGACATTGCCCCTGGCCTGGAGGTCGACATCGTGTTGAAGCAGGATCAGCGCACAGGCAAGCGGACGCGCGGAATCGTCAAGGACATCCTGACAAATTCGAGTACGCATCCGCACGGCATCAAGGTGCGCCTGACCGATGGACAAGTCGGCAGAGTGCAGGAGATTATCCGCAAAGGGGAGTAAGGGCCAAAAGACGGGATGCAGCCACAAGGGCGCGCCCGTTTTTTTATTTGCAACGAGTTCGCGCCGAAAGGACAGGCCAGTCTAGCTGCGCTCGGCCAGTTCAAATTCGGCGACGGTCAATTTGGCATAGCCCGGCCATTCCATGACGCTTCCGAGCGTCAGCGGCGCTTGTCCGAAGTCTTCCGGCACGTCGTCCCACTGCCTGATAAAATGCGGATGAATCAAGACTTCCCAGACTTTTTCGGGCGCGGCATGAATGACGACTTCATGAGAAACCAGAAGTGACGTAGACAAGGGGGAGTCCTCCTTTGGGGTAGGGCGTATTTGTTTCTTCTATAATTATCATGATTCACTGCCTCCATCGAAGCGGGGCCGCTGAGCCTGTTAGTTGCCGCAGCCGGAAAGCAAGCAAAAAAACCGTCCTGTCCGGACGGTTTCTTCGGCGTAGCCAGGAGTGGCTAGCGGTACGTATCGTGCGTAGGAGTAAACAGGTCCTCCGTGGAATCGCGCACCAAAATGAACGGGTCAATGTTCCCGAGGCCATGCAGGCAGGCGTTGTGGTGGGCGATGATTTGCTCGGCGGCCAATACGGCGTTGTCAGTCGTCGAGTGCCCGTCCCGGACGAGCGTGACGTCATAGCCGAGCGTCGTTGCTCTGCGGCAGGCGCTGTCGACACCATACTCCGTTTTGCAACCCGTAATGACGAGATGGTTGATTCCGAGAAACTGCAACTGGTCATGCAGGTCGGTTCCGTGAAAAGCATCCGTGGCTTGCTTCAGGACGACTGTTTCGGTCGGGAGCGGCGCCAGCTCCGGGTGGATGGCGAAAGCGTCAGCCCCGGCTTCGGCGACATCGGTATCCTGCACGTACAGGACCGGAATCGCCCGCTTCCACGCTTCCTTCCTGACCTTTTTGATCGTCGTGACGAGCGCGGCGTTTTGAAAAACGGGGCCAATCGCCGGGCCATCGACAATCCCTGTCTGTGCATCAATAATCAGAAGCGCTGTTTTGCGAATCATCCTGTTCCTCCTCAAAATAACGGGGGCTAACGAAGCAGTCCCCCCATTTCCACGTTTGTTTTTTTCGTGCATGTATGAAAAAGTCGCTTTGTTTGCTTGTTCATCACGATCCGCTCCTTTCTCGGAGTCAGGCTGGGCCAGTCATTTGCGTCGTGCCCGCTTTCGTCATTGTAACACAACTGCTGCCAATATTCAGATTTTTCTATCGGTCACATCAAAAAAGACTCACCCCTTACTGACTGCCAGTCAAGGAATGAGTCTTTTTCGTTGCGCCAAGCTGCTTTACGAATCGCTTTCTTTTTTTGGTACAAACTGAAAAATATCGTGGGATTCAAAGGCGTCAATCAGTCGCGACAGCCACAAGTAATACTCCAGGCCGTTTTCAATCCGGCTGATGCTCAGCTCGACGCGCGCCCTCAGCTCATCGGACAAATCCTCGGACTGCTGGAGGGTGCGCAGCTCGTGTAGCGATTTTTTCAGGCTGTGCACGTTTTGCTCGCTGGCATGGCGCCACTTCACGGAGAACAGATCAATGAAGTTTTGGTACCAGTCCAGATTGACTTCGTAGTGGTCTTTGCGCGTTCCTTTTTTCCATATCTTTTCTACCATATTTAAGTCCATCAAGGTGCGAACGCCGGTGCTCATGCTGGTCTTGCTCATTCCCAGCGCTTCTCCCATCTCATCCAGCGTCATTGACTTGTCCTGAAACAGCAGCGTGCCATACAACAGCCCGGTCGACATCGTGATGCCGTACAAATCCATGTTGCGGGCCAACGTTTCAATCACGCGTTCCTGAGCCTTTTCGAGGATTTTTTCCTGATTCGTTTCCATTTTGAAAAAAGCAGCTCCTCTAGTCATTTTACCTGACTAGAATTGTACGTTTCCGCAAGCAAAAAGTAAATGGAGATATCAAACAGTATATACGAGATATACTGCGAATACAGAAAGAAAAGTACGTAAAGTTTTTTCTGAACGCTGAAAATGCCCGATTATCGAGTCTCATCCAGTTTGAGGTAAAAAACAGGGCTGGTTACAATTGTAAGGGTAATGAACAGTCCGGATACGGGCGTAACAGTTGGAGGTGACCATATGCCCAAGATCAAAGTAGAGAATTTGACCAAAATCTTTGGACGACAGCCCCAACGCGCACTGCCCCAGGTGAAACAGGGGAAGACCAAACAGGAAATATTGAAGGAAACGGGTCTTACCCTTGGGGTGAACCAAGCGAGTTTTGAGGTGCATGCCGGCGAAATTTTCGTCATCATGGGGCTTTCGGGTAGCGGGAAGTCGACGCTGGTTCGACTCTTGAACCGGCTGATTGAGCCGACAGAAGGCAGAATCCTGATTGACGGTACGGATATCGTCAGCATGAACACAGAGCAGTTGCAGCAGGTCAGAAGAAAGAAGCTCGGGATGGTGTTTCAAAAGTTTGCCCTGTTTCCGCACAGGACCGTCCTGGAAAACGCAGCGTATGGCCTGGAAATCCAGGGAATGCCCAAAGCTGAGCGCGAAGCCAAGGCAAAAGCGTCACTGGAGTTGGTCGGTCTGGCAGGCTGGGAAGCAAGCTATCCCGATCAACTCAGTGGGGGAATGCAGCAGCGCGTCGGTCTGGCGCGTGCACTTGCCAATGAGCCGGATGTGCTTCTGATGGACGAAGCATTCAGCGCACTGGACCCGCTTATTCGCAAGGACATGCAGGATGAGCTGCTGGAATTGCAAAGCACGATGCAAAAAACGATTATTTTCATTACGCACGACCTCGATGAAGCGCTGAAGATCGGGGACCGGATCGCCTTGATGAAGGACGGCGCCATCGTGCAGATCGGCACGCCGGAAGAAATCATGACCAATCCGGCCAACGAATACGTGGAGCGCTTCGTGGAAGACGTCGACCGCTCCAAGGTGTTGTCTGCGGAGAACGTCATGAAGCGGGCAGAGACGATCACCCTGGACAAAGGGCCGCGCGTCGCCTTGCAGATGATGCGGGACCGCGGCGTATCCAGCCTGTACGTGGTCGACAGGAAGAAAACGCTCCTGGGCGTGTTGACCGCAGACGCCGTCAGCGAAGCGAAGGCACAAGGAAAATCGCTGGAAGGCGTACTGCGCACAGAAGTGCCGAAAGTCGGCCCGCAGACGCTGCTCAATGAACTGTTTGACCTGGTTGCTTTTTCCGATATTCCGGTGGCGGTGACAGGTGAACAGGATCGCCTTTTGGGCGTCATCGTAAAAGGCGCCGTACTGGGCGGTTTGGCAGGAAAAGTGAACCAGGAATCGCCGCTGCCGGCAAATGAAGAAGGGCAGGTGGATGAATGATGGATCAACTTTTTCCGAAGCTGCCCCTCGATAGCTGGGTAGAAACCATCGTAGACGGACTGGATGAGCATTTGGGCTTTTTGTTCGATTTTATTTCGACATGCATTGGCGGGACGGTCGATTTCTTCAATCTGATTTTGACTGGACTGCCGTTCTGGGTGATTATCATTTTGCTGACGTTGCTGGCGTACCGCGCCGGGAAGCTGTCTATCGCTCTTTTTACTTTCATTGGACTTCTCTTGATTCAAAACCTGGGTTATTGGGAGCATTCAATGGAAACACTTGCGCTGGTGCTGACCGCCGGGCTCATCTCGATCATCATCGGGATTCCCGTGGGAATCTGGTGCGCGAAGAGTGAATCCGTGCAAAGAGTCGTGACGCCGTTGCTCGATTTTATGCAGACGATGCCTGCATTTGTGTACTTGATTCCCGCGATCTTTTTCTTCGGTCTGGGAAAGGTGCCGGGTGTTATCGCTTCGGTCATTTTCGCGATGCCGCCGACGATCCGCCTGACCAACCTGGGTATTCGCCAGGTGCCGGCGGACTTGATTGAGGCGACAGAGGCGTTCGGTTCGACCTATTGGCAAAAGCTGACGAAGGTGCAGTTGCCGATCGCGAAAACGACGATCATGGCGGGGGTCAACCAAAGCATCATGCTGGCGCTGTCCATGGTCGTCATCGCTTCGATGATTGGAGCGAAAGGACTTGGCGCGGACGTCTATCGCGCCGTGACGCAGATCAAGATCGGAGAAGGCTTCGAGGCGGGACTGGCGATCGTCATTATGGCGATTTTGCTGGACCGCATCACGCAAGGGGTAGGAAAGAGAAAAAAAGCGTAGGAGGGGTTTTCATGAAAAAAGCAACCTGGAAAGGATTGGCCGTCGCACTGGGACTCAGTATGGTGATGGCGGGCTGCTCAAGCGCTGGAACTCCACAAGGCAATGAACCATCCGGCGGCGACACTGGCTCGGCAGCATCCGGCAGCGTAGGAGCGACTGTCGACCATAAAATTATCGGGATCGACCCGGGTGCCGGACTGATGAAGGCGACGGAAAAAGTCCTCAGCGAATACGAGCTGAAAGACTGGGAGCTGGTGGAAGGCTCCAGTGCCGCGATGACGGCTGCCCTGACGCAAGCGTACAAGGACAAGAAGCCGATTATCGTCACGGGCTGGACACCGCACTGGATGTTCTCCAAGTTCGAGATGAAGTACCTGGAAGACCCGAAAGGCATTTACGGACAAGACGAGCAAATCCACACGATCGTGCGCAAAGGCTTGAAGGAAGAACAGCCGAGCGCCTACGCTTTCCTCGACAAGTTTGCCTGGACGCCTGCTGACATGGAAAAAGTCATGCTGGACATCGAAAACGGCAAAAAGCCGGAGGAAGCAGCAGCCGAGTGGGTGAAAAACAACGAGGCGACCGTAAACAAATGGGTCGAGGGCGTTCAGCCTGTCAACGGCCAAAAGCTTACGCTTGCCTATGTAGCCTGGGATTCCGAGATCGCCAGCACGAACGTGGTGAAAACTGTCCTGGAGCAAAAGCTGAACTATAAAGTGGAGCTGAGCCAGGTCGAAGCAGGCCCGATGTGGGTAGGCGTAGCGAACGGCGACGTGGACGGCATGGTTGCCGCATGGCTGCCAACGACACATGCGGACTACATGGAGAAGCTCGGCAAAGACGTAGAGGACCTCGGACCAAACCTGGAAGGAACCAAGCTGGGCCTGGCCGTGCCGACTTATATGGATATTACGTCGATTGAGGATTTGAAGAAGTAACGAAGAAAGCCAGCGTCGCAGGGGAGTCATTCCTGCGAGGCTGGCTTTTTTTATGTAAGAAGAAAGGTGAGTTAAAAATTTGTAATTATTAATTTATTTTTCTTTTATTTACAAAAAGAGAGTATTTTTTTACTATTTAGTTGGTGGTATTTTTATGATTCATCACCATAACCCGTGCTAGACATTGAAAAAACGTAGATGTTCCTCTATCGTGAAAGTTGTCCTG
>NZ_JBYTBG010000051.1:0-31441 GCF_058788915.1 Brevibacillus sp. FW301-21C12A | reverse complement strand
AGTGTAAACCAGCCATATAAAAAAGTGAAAAACTACGCTAGAGGAAGATCAAGCACGTTTAATGGTGAAGAGCTTCCTTATGTATTTTATTACACATTATACCATTTCGTATCAACATTTGCACTCAGAATCGTCTATAATGTTTTGTCGATTCCGACCATTTTTAATGTGCATCAGGAATAACCTTGTAATTAGACATTGTGTAATACGATCCAATACATTAACACGATCTTCAATCTATCTTCCCCAATTTCGTTCAAACTATTTACTAAGAATTCAAACTGTAACGCGGTGTTTGCCATGCTAACGGTCACCAAGTGAAGCAGAAGCCCTTTTCTTATGAGAGCAGCTATCCGTTATCGACCGATGATGCGGTGGAGTAAGCAATCCTCTTTTTCCCGCATTCACAAAAAAATACAGCTATCTGCAAGCAAGCGACAAAAAATGCCGATGCTCCTCTACAGGAAGCATCGACTTTTTGCAAATGTAGAAAACCCTACCGCCCAATACTCACCCAACCTGCTTCTCTGTCGTCGTGCAGACCGCGGACGAATTCCAGCTTCCTTTGTCCTGTGCCTTTGCTACTTCGTACATCTGCGATACCGTGCCTCCGACGAGTACGGGCACGTGCTGTTCGTGGGCTGCTGCTGCATAGAGCTGCAAGTCTTTTGGGCATGTGGTCGGCGCAAAAGGTCGCGTTTTGGTAAGTACCGTACAAAATTTTTGAATGACCGATGCCAGCATGTACGGATCGACGCCGGTGTTGCACCGCCCATTTCCGCCTGAATTTTGCCGCCGCGCGCCTCGACTGTTTGCCCAAAGCCAGTCAGTCCAGCTTACGACGATCACGTAAACGAAATACCCTTGATGAAAGGTGCCCTCCCGTTATTCCGTATAAGAATCCGCTCTGGGCAAAAAAGAGCCAGATCCCGCGCGGGTCTGGCTCTTCTCCTTCTGTCAATCACAATCAGCTAACTATGTCGCACACGTCCAAGCGCAGATTACTTGCGCAAGCTGCGGCGCAAAATTTTGCCCGTGCTGTTTTTCGGCAGCTCCGGTACGATTTCGACCAGGCGCGGCACTTTGTACTTCGCCAATTTGTCCTGGCAAAACGCGACGATGTCTTCCTGGGACACCGCTACTTCTTTGAGCGCGACAAAAGCTTTGACTGCTTCGCCGTGCACTTCGTCCGGCACGCCGATCACCGCCGCCTCGATAATCGCCGGGTGCTGGTAGAGCACTTCCTCCACCTCGCGCGGGTAGACGTTGTAGCCGTCGACGAGAATCATGTCTTTTTTGCGGTCTACGATGTACACATACCCTTCCTCGTCCATCCGCGCCATATCGCCCGTGTACAGCCAGCCATTTCGAAGCGTAGCGGCCGTATCTTCCGGCAGTCCCAAATAGCCGAGCATGACATTCGGGCCTTGCACCACCAGCTCGCCGACTTCGCCGCGCGGCAGCTCGTTGCCCTCCGGATCGACGACCTTGTTCACGACATGGGGGATGTTCACTCCGACCGAGCCAGGCTTTCTCGTCCCGCGCAACGGGTTGAAGGCAGTGGCCGGAGCCGCCTCGGACAGCCCGTAGCCTTCTAAGATCATTACCTCGTACTTGGCTTCGAACTTGTGCAAGAGCTCGACAGGCATGGATGCGCCGCCCGAGCAGCAGAGACGGACGGAAGCGAAATCTTCCTTCGTCGCATTCGGCAGTTGGAGCATGTAGTTGTACATCGTCGGCACGCCCGCAAAGCAGGTCGCTTTTTGCTCGCGGATCGTATTGACCACTTCTACCGGATGGAAGCGTGGAATGATGATAATGGATGCGCCGTAGCGAATCGGACCGTTGAGGCAAACCGTCATGCAAAAGACGTGGAACATCGGCAGCACCGCCACCACCCGATCTTCGGGGAGCAGCTCGAACAAAATCCCCATCGCTTCTGCATTGGAAGCCATGTTGCGGTGAGAGAGCATCGCGCCCTTCGGCTGCCCGGTCGTGCCGGACGTGTACAAAATCACGGCGAGATCGTCTTCGTGTCGCTCTGGCTCGACAAAGCTGCCGTCCCCCGCTTGTGCGACCTGCTCCAGCGTCAGCTCGTCGCCTGTCGCCTCCGTGTAGATGAGATGTGTCACATGCTCCAGTTGTTCCTTCAAGGGGGTAAGGACAGGTTCGAGCGCGGCGAGGGCGATCACGGCTTTAGCCTGGCTGTTGGCGAGGATAAAGCTGATCTCCCGCGGCGTGTAGATCGGATTCATCGGGACGACGGCAGCACCTGTCCGCAAAATCGCGTAGTAAGCGCTTACAAACTGTGGCCGATTGTCCATGATGAGCGCAACAGCGTCTCCTTTTCCGATCCCGAGCTTGGCCAAGCCGGAGGCCAGCTCATCCACCTGCTGGTTCAATTCTCGGTACGTGGTCGTCTCCCCCGAAAATATGTAGGCGGGATGGTCCGGGAAATTTTGTGCGCTTTGCCGCAAGTTTTCATTCAAATGATACATCACATCTACCCCCTTTTCAGAAAATTTTAACACCTGAAACGAGCCGGATAAAGCATTTCTTTTAGGAAACCGTAGGGATTTCTGCGAGCAACGGCGTCTTTTTTTCTTCCCGTTTGGCAAAGAGCAGAAAGAGGACGCCGCAGCCGACAAACAAGAGCGCATTCACGATCATCGCATGGCTGAAGCCGACGCCGACATTCCCTGCTGCCTGCACAATCGAGCCTGTGACGAGCGGAGAAATAATCCCGGCCAGCGTGACGAGACTGGACAGCACGCCTACAAGCAAGCCCGTGCGCTCTGGCAGCATGCTGCTGACGATGACAGAGGCGGCCGTGCCCACGGAAAAAGCAAACCCTTTTCCCAGGCAGAGCGCGATCAGCACAAGCGGCGTCGACTGGACGAAGGTGACCGTATAAAAGCACACGCCGCCCAAAATGATCGAGACTCCCCCTACCAGCACGTACGATTTGCGGTAGCTGCGATGCTTTTTATAGAGGCGATCCCCTGTCCAGGAAATCAGGATGGTCATCAGCCCTGCCAAAAGCCCCATCCCGGCAATCGAGTAGGCCATTTGCTGATTCGTTAAATGGATGACTTGCACCAGGTAGACAGGCTCCCATACAGAGGCAAACGTCGTGCCCCAAATTTGCGCGAAATAAATGAGAAAGCAGAGCAAAAACGTCGCCGAGAGCAGGACGCCGGAGATGTCCGTCCACCTGGCTTTGGGCAAAGCTGCCGCAGGCTTTGCCGCCTCGACGCTGATCGGCAGTCTGTCCTTGCCGACCCACAGCCAGATCAAAAGCCAAATCAGGCTGAGAGCGCCCATGAACGCCCAGGCAAACCGCCAGCCGTTGCTGTCAATGAGCGAAACCAGCAGCGGAGCCGAGGCCACAGCGCCCACAAAAGCGCCGAAGTTGACGGTCGAATAGACGAGCCCGCGCTTTTCTTCGGGAAACCATTTGTTCAGGTGGCTGACCACCGTCGCCCAAAACGGGCCTTCGCCGATGCCAAGCAGCACCCTCGCGACCACGAGCATCGGCAATCCGGCGATCGCATAAGCGCCAAACTGGATGACCGTCCAGGACAAAGCCATGATGGCGAGCATCTTTTTCGTCCCGATCCGGTCCGAGAGCGCCGCCCCCAGGATTCCGGCGATCGAGAAAAACCAGAAGAAGCTGCTTCCGACCAGCCCCCACTCTTTTTGCGACAGGGAAAACTCTGCCATAATCGGTACCGCAGAATAGCCCGCAATCGTTTTGTCCGCATAGTTAATCATGTACAGCACGAACAGCATGACCATGGTGATTCTCGCCATCATGTGAATCACTCCATTCAAGTATGGGATGGAAAGCAGATTCGGCGCAGCCAGCTCAGCCTTTTTGCAGCCGCACCCTCCCGATGCCGTTGTCCATTTCGATAACCGTGCCGTACGGTTCGCAAAGCGCCCGCAGTCCGAGCAAAATCTCCGGGTTCGCGCTCAGTCTCGGCCAGCCCATCCGATAGACAGGCTGCTCGAAGCCAAGCTCAATCGGGTGCAGCTCCAGCTCGACCAGCTCGCCATTTTGCATACTCCACAGCGGAATGACCGACTGCCACACCTCTTTGTGCACGCACAAGCCGCGCGTGTAGTTCGCGCTCATCGCCTCCAGCGCGTCTGCGACGTTGTGCGTATGGTCCAGCCCGTAATGTTCGTAAAAATCGGCCGGCTGCGTCGTCACTAACTCGGTCTGGAAGACGAAATCGCCCAGGCTGTAAAAGATCGGCCTGTTTTTGTAAATTTCGATGCCGCGCAGCAGATGCGGACCGTGCCCAACCACGGCATGCGCCCCGGCGTCGATACACGCTTTGGCGAAAACAGGCAAAAAGTCTGCGGGCACCTCTTTGGCATCGCCTTTCATCTCATGCGCGTGAATGCTGACCACGACGTAGTCGGCGCGCCGCTTCGCCTCCCCGATCCGCTGCACGATCCGGGCCCGATCGCGCGGATGCGGCTGAGTCGTCGTCCCCTCCTCTTCTCCCGCCATAAAGCGGGCGTTTCCGAACAAAAAAACGTCTTTGCCCGGATCGTTCATGAAGCCTTCCTCGATCAATAGCTTGTTGAAGGCGTTGATGTCTGTCACAGCGGCAATCTCTTGCAGCCTGGCGAGCTTTTCCGGCTGCAAATAATGCGTCATGACGTAGCGCAGCGGATTGATTCCGGGGCGGCCGATGCTGTCTGGACGCTGTTCGCCCGCCGCCCACCACGGATGGAACGTCGATGTCGCCGCGATCAAGGCCACTCTCGCCGACTCGCATTCGAGATAGCGGGGAGCGGACGCCTCCGCGAGATTTTTGCCAGCGCCGGCATGGACGAAGCCGTATTCATTCAGGTGGCGCTCCGTCGCTTCCAGCCCGCCGTACAAATAGTCGAGCGTGTGATTGTTCGCCCAGCCGATCATGTTAAAGCCATAGTCCTTCAATACCTGCAACGAAGCTGGCGGCGACATCGCCCAGGTGCCGCCGCTTTGCGCGCTCGGATAGCCTTCGTTGTCGTGCACGGTCGACTCCAGATTGGCGATGCGCACATCGGCACGATGCAGCAAACGGGCTACTTCCTGAAAAGCGTGATCGCGATAAGGCAAGTCGCATGTGAGAAAGCTGTCGCCTGTAGCGGCGAACCAAACGGGCAAAGACATGGCTGCATCCTCCCTTACTTTTTTGATAAGCGTTGGATTTTAATAGATCGAAAAGTCTTCTTCCTCTTCTCCGACGAAGGAGTAGAGCTTCGAGCTGATCTCATCGTAGTGCTGCAGCCGTTGTTGCACACGCGCAGCATCGTGGACCATCACCCCTTTGACGAGGACATTCAGCACCGAAAACAGCGTAGGCATGCCGCTGGTCGCAACAGGCTGCGGCGTCGTGATTTTCAGCAGCAGATCGGCAGCCTGGCTGATCGGCGACAGCTCGCCCTCGGTAATCGCGAGCACTTTTGCCCCCAATGCCTTGGCGGAATGCACCATGGCGACCGTCTCGCTCGGATGGCGCGGAAAAGAAAGCGCAATGACGAGCCACTCCTGCTCGCGTTCGGTCAAAAAGTAGTCGGCGTTGTCGACCGCGCCCGTGTACAGGTGGGTGTTGCCCTTGATCGCGTTCAAGGCGGAAAACAGCCACTTCGCCGGGATGTGGCACCAGCGAAACCCTACGACGACGATCCGGTGCGCCGCCATAATGCTTTGCACAGCCTGATGCAGCAAGCCGTAGTCGATCTGCTGCAAGCTTTGCTGGAGGTAGGCGATGTCGGTTTCGATGACCTGGTGCGCGTAATTGTCGCGGGTGAGCGCAGCTTCGGTGTCGCGGTATTTCTGGATCGGCCCCTTTCTCTGGTCGCCGATCAACAGCGACTTTTTGATCTCCTCCTGCAACTCTGTGTAGCCGGAATAGCCCAGCGCGTAGCAAAAACGAATGACGGTCGCCTCACTCGTATTCGTCAGCTCCGCGATTTTTTTGGCCGTATGGATAGCTAGCAGGCTCGGCTTTTCGAGGGCGATTTTGGAAATGATCTTTTGGCTGGCGGTCAAATGGCCGTATTGCTTGCGAATGCGTTCTTTTACGTGCTGGTGCTGATCCTGATCCATACCGAAAAGACTCCTTTGCGTTTCGTTTGGTGTAAGTTTTTAGAATAGTATATCTTTTGCATTAATTTACTTCAATACATCTTGGAAAATGTAGTTCATCCTTCAGTTTACTGCCTGTCATCGCTGTACGCCCGGACTCCAGCCGGATAGGCACACAGTCGTGGCGAAGCGCACGCAGCCACAGACCATGCACACTCGCGGCGCGATCCGGAAAAGTGGCGTTCAGTCCGTGCTGTCAAACCTTTGACATCGTTTCGGGTTCGTATGATACACTATGGTTCAAACAGCCACCCAAGGAGGTACGCCAGGATGGGCACAGCCACACACGAAGATGCGATTCGCACCCTCTACCGGCAAGTCATTCGCGGCTGGAACGAACACAGTGCATCCGGCATGTCCGCTCCGTTCGCGGCAGACGGCGAGCTTATCGGCTTTGACGGCAGCCATCTGATCGGACGAGCCGCCATTTTTACGCACCTGCACGACGTTTTTTCCCACCATCTGACTCCCCCCTTTGTGTACAAAATCAAGTCCGCATGCCTGCTCAGCGAGGAAGTGGGGATGGTTCGCGCCATGGTCGGCATGATCCCTCCCGGAAAAGACGAGCTTGATCCAGCGCTCCATGCGCACCAGACGCTCGTAGCGAAAAAGCAGGGCGAGCAGTGGGAAGCCGTACTGTTTCAAAATACGCCTGCACAGTTTCACGGACGGCCCGAGCTGGTCGAGCAGTTTACAGAGGAGCTGCGGCCGTTGGTGCGGCAACAGTTGTTTTGACGTTGCGGCTTTCCCCGTGCCGCATTGTGTGTTTGCCCTTGATCCCTTAGTGCCTGCGTGCCGCTCACAGCAAAAGCCCTCAACCTGTCGGTGAGGGCTTTTGGCATTGCTTTTGTTGCTGTATGCTGTTTCTTGCAACGGTGACTACAACTCCGCCTTCCGCTGCTTCCTCAGCGCGTAGCGATGCTTCGCCTTTTCGTGCTGGAGGCGCTCCTCCTCGGTTTCCGGGATGACGGCGGGCACCAGCGTCGGCTTGCCTTGCTCGTCGAGGGCGATCATCGTCAAGTACGCTCTCGCGGTCATGCGTTTTTCGCCTGTCAACAGATTTTCCGACTCCACCTTCACGAACACTTCCATCGACGTGTTGTGCGTCCAGGTGACGTACGCTTCCAGGTTGATCGCTTCCCCTGTCTTGATCGGCGCGAGGAAATCGAACGAATCGCTGGACGCGGTGACTACCGGCTTGCGGCAATGGCGCATCGCCGCGATGCAGGCGATCTTGTCGACGTACGCCATTACTTTGCCGCCGAAGATCGTATAGTGATGGTTCGTATCCGGCGGGAAGACGAGGTCTGTCAAAAAAGTTCTCGACTGCCCGACAGGCCGTGCTTCTGTTGCGATCTGGGCTTCTGTTGCCATCTGTGCTGCTCCTCTCGCTCATGCTTATGCTTTTTGTGCCAGGCGGTTTCGTACTGCGTGTGTCGCCGCTACCATGTTTTTCAGAGACGCGATTGTTTCCTCTCGGCCCCGCGTCTTCAGCCCGCAATCCGGGTTGATCCAGAATTGCCCTGGCGGCAGGACTTGCACGCCGCGGGACACCATTTCCGCGATCTCGGCCACAGCCGGAACGCGCGGGCTGTGGATGTCGTAGACGCCGAGGCCGATCCCTTTGTCGTACGTGCACGTCTCGAACACCGAGACGAGCTCGCCGTGGCTGCGGGAAGTTTCGATCGAGATCACATCGGCATCCAGCTCGCTGATGACGTCGATGAAATCGTGGAATTCGCAATAGCACATGTGCGTATGAATTTGCGTGCCAGGCTCGACTGTCGAGGTAGCGACCCGGAACGACTTGACTGCCCAGTCCAGATACGCGGCTCTGTCTGCCTGCTTGAGCGGCAAGCCTTCAAGCAATGCCGGCTCATCCACCTGAATCATGCGAATGCCCGCCGCTTCCAGCGCCTCCACCTCTTTGCACAGCGCCAGCGCGATCTGCTCGCACACTTCCTGACGGGAGACGTCGTCGCGCACGAACGACCAGTTCAAAATCGTGGCAGGACCTGTCAGCATCCCTTTCACTGGTTTATCCGTCAACGACTTGGCATATACGCTCTCCTTGACCGTCATCGGGGAGACGAACTGCACGTCGCCGTAAATGACCGGCGGTTTGACGCAACGGGAGCCGTACGACTGCACCCAGCCGTTTTTCGTGAAAACGAAGCCGTCGAGCTTTTCGCCGAAATATTCCACCATGTCTGTCCGCTCGAACTCGCCGTGCACCAGCACATCCAGGCCGATCTGTTCCTGAATGGCGATCCACTCGCGGATTTGCTCCTGAATGAACGCATCGTACTGTTCGACGCTCCAGTTTCCTTTTTTGAACTGCTGTCTGGCCTGGCGAACTTCTGTCGTCTGCGGGAAGCTGCCGATCGTCGTCGTTGGCAGCAGCGGAAGCTTCCACGTCGCCTGCTGAATCTCGCGACGCTCGTGGAACGGCACTGCCCGCTTCGCCGCTGTCGACGCCAGCGCTTTTCTCGCCTCCTGCACTTCCTGGCGGTTCCGTGCCGGAAATTGGGCCAAGCGCTGCAAGTCTTTCTCGTTCTGGGCGATTTCCTTCGAAATAACATACTTTCCATATTGGAAACCTTGGACTAATAAGCGCACTTCAGCCAATTTCTCATCGGCAAACGCCAATGCGACGCGCACTTCTTCCGGCAAATCGGTTTCGTCTTCGACGGTAACCGGAACGTGCAGCAGGCTGCTCGACGGCTGAACCCATACCCGTTCTGGGGCTACTACGGTGCACAACGTTTTGACCAACTCCCACTTTTCCTCCAGGGCCGAGCGCCAAATGTTGCGTCCGTCGATGACCCCGGCGCCGAGCACTTTGTCTTGCGGAAAACCGTGCGTCGTCAAGTTGGCCAGGTTCGCTGTTTTCCCGTGAACAAAATCAAGGCCCAAGCCGTGGACAGGCAGTTCAATCAGCTCCTCGTACCAGTCCACTGCTTCAAAGTACGTCTGCACCATCAGCTTCAGGTGCGGCAGCGCCTGGCTGAACTGCTCGTACACGCGACGAATGAGCACTTTGTCTTGCCCGGTAAGATCGAGGACAAACGCAGGCTCGTCGATCTGCCCCCACTCGACGCCGTGCAGTTCCAGCTCGCGAAGGACGTCCACGTACAGCGGCACGATCTGATCGACGACGCGTTCAAATTCGTCTTTGGCATACCCTTTGGACAGCTTGACAAACGTGTACGGCCCGACGATGACAGGCTTGCCGGCGATCCCTAGCTGATCTCTCGCCTCCAGGTACGCTTGCAGCGGCCTGTTTTCCGTCAAGACAGGCGCGCGCTCGCCGAACTCGGGGACGATATAGTGGTAGTTCGTGTTGAACCACTTGGTCATTTCGCTGGCGACCGCGTCTTTGTTGCCGCGCGCCATCGCAAAATACGTAGCCAGCGGCACCGGACCGCCCGCATACGCGAACCGCTTCGGAATCAGGCCGAACATGACCGCCATGTCGAGCATGTGGTCGTAGAAAGTAAAGTCGTTGACCGGAATCCAGTCGATCCCCTTTTTTTGTTGTTTGACCAGGTGCTGCTTGCGAATTTGCTCCATTTGCGCAAGGAATGTCGTCTCATCGAGCTTCCCTGCCCAAAAAGCTTCCAGTGCCTTTTTCCACTCGCGATCTTTGCCGATCCGCGGATATCCCAAGTTGCTGCTTATCATTTGCTTCCTCTCCATCCTTTGCGATCATTTTTTCGATTTCGCCCAATAAAAAAGGCATCTCCAACGATCAGAAAGAACGTTAGAAATGCCAAATAAACACTGAGATCACAGCATCCTAACACCTCCCTATCTCCCGTAGGTTAAGCAGTGTTGTCGAAACAGGCAGGTCTCCTGACTTGAGGATCATGATCTGCACAACGCCTTCCCAGTCAGCTCGACCAGTGGCCAAAAGTTGTGCAAACTCCCCTCATACAGTGGCGGGACCGTGTCGGATTCTCACCGACTTCCCTTTTCATCCTTGCGCCGATATTCATCGCCAAGGAACCTGTCTCCACTCATATGAAATTGTCGGTATGAGTGCATGTGCCCCAAAAATGGGCGGGACACACCTTTCTTCATACAGTAACACGTAAACCAGTTTTTGTCATGCTAAACTATTTCCACTTTGCAAACTGATGTCAACGTTCAGGCTGCTTCCTCATAATGCCTGTCCTATTGCTTGGTCAGGCGAAGCTCACGCGCGCGCAGCGATGGTTTGCGCATCAAATAAACGAGGTAGCCGCCAACGCCCCCGATCAATGCAGGCAGCAGCCAGCCCAAGCCGATCGTGTACATCGGCAAGTAGCGGGAAAAGACGTCGTTGATCGCCGCAAGCTCGACCCCGGCAGCATTCAGCCCGTCAAACAGGCTGACGAGAAACGTACCGAACAAGCTGCCTTGATACACCTCTGGCCGACCGCCAAACCCTTGATGCAAAAACGTCAAAAAGATCAGCGAGATGGCGATTGGGTACATCGTCGTCAAAATCGGAACAGACACCTTGATGAGCGCAGTCAACCCGATATTGGCGACGAGCGTACTGAACACAGCCAAAATGACGGCAAACTTTTTATACGAAATGCGCGGAAACATCGCGTGGAAATACGACGAGCACGCCGTAATCAATCCGACGCTGGTCGTCAGGCACGCCGCAGTAATCATCAGGCCGAGCAGCAGGCCGCCGTAAGAACCGAAGTAATAATTCGACACTTTGGCCAAAATTTGCGCCCCGTTTTCCAAATGGCCGAGCTTTTCCACGCTGGAAGCGCCCATGTAGGCAAGCACCGAGTAGAAAAACGCCAGGAGCGCACCCGCAATCAGCGTTGCTTTGGCGCACGTCAGCAAAATTTGCTTTTTCGACGTAACCCCTTTTTCCTTGATCGCATTGACGATGATGATGCCGAATACAAACGCCCCGAGCGCGTCCAGCGTCAAATAGCCGTCCTGGAATCCTTTGAAAAACGCCTTGGACTGGTAATCGCCCACTGGCGCTTGCAGCTCGCCAATCGGATACACGATCGCCGTCAGGACGATGATGCCGATAAACGTCAGCTTCATCGGTGTCAAGACTTTTCCGACTACATTGATAATTTTTCCAGGATTGAGCGACAACAGGCAAGCGAGCGTGAAGAACAAGACGGTAAACACAATCAACGGAAAAGGCCCGGCCTGCTCGGACAAGAACGGCTTGATCCCGATCTCAAACGAAACATTCCCGGAGCGCGGAATCGCAAAAAACGGCCCGATCGCCAAATAGAGCAAAATCGTGAAAACAAGACCGAACAGCGGGTGCACACGGCTTGCGAGCGAACGCAAATCGTCTTTACCTGAATACACCAACGCTGTAATTGCCAAAAGTGGCAAGCCAACCCCTGTCACGAGAAAACCGGCGTTGGCTTCCCAGACGTTCGTTCCCGCCATCTGTCCCAGCATCGGTGGAAAAATCAGGTTGCCTGCTCCGAAAAACAGCGCAAACAGCATAAATCCGATGATGACGATAAACGAATATGAAACTTTTTGAAGCATGACAAAAACCTCCTGTGAGTAAGAACGAAGGGCCTTGTAAGGAACCCTCAGATTAGTGAAAAAATTCACGAAGTCTAGCGGCTCGTCCAGCCTCCAGCCAAACTGGATAACACTGGATTCATTGTCAGATAAATCAGTCCTCCAGACGCATGACACGATGATTCTGCGACTCTCGTCACTGCCGCTTTGCTGTTCCAGCCTAAGCCCAACTCGGCTCGACCGGATGGCAATCAAAAGAGCCGACACATCATTTATTTATAACATAAATATGAATGAAAAGGTATTTTAAAATGAAGAATTCTTTTATTCCTTTCTATAAAAGATTCTTGATCGAGAAAATCTCACAGGAAGGAATGTGGGCAACTCATCCGCTACTTCGCGCGCGCCTGTGCATGCGCGCCGCTCGCCCCTTTTCGCGTAACGGGCACGACAAAAAGGCTGCCGTCTGTAGACAGCAACCCTTTTAAACGATCGTTTAACTTTTTTACTCAAAGCGAAAATCGTCATCCGTCAGCGGCTCGACGTTGAGCGTGCGGACGTAGCCATTGCCTTTTTTCGAGAAGAAATCATGCTGCTTCGTGTGCGTGCGAATCCCGTTCAGGACGATCGGGTTGACTTCCTCCTCGGGGAAAAACGGCTCCAGCCCCAGATTCATCAACGCTTTGTTCGCGTTGTAGCGCACGTAGGCCAACACCTCGTCCGCCAGGCCAATCTCTGTGTACAAGGAGACGGTGTACTCCTCTTCGTTTTGGTGCAGCTCGTGCAATAGCGCGTACAGCTCCTCTTTGACCGTCGCCTGCTCCACGACGCTGAGCCGCTGGTACACTTCCTGCGCGAGCACGCCGACGTACAGGCCGTGAATGCTCTCGTCCCGGACGATCAGGTCGATGATTTCACCGCTGCTCGTCATCTTGCCCTGCCCGGCCAAAAAGAGCGGGTAGAAAAAGCCGCTGTAAAACAGGTAGCTTTCCAAAAAGACGGAGGCGACCATCGCCATGTACAAATCTTTTGGCGTCTCGATCTCCTGGTAGCGCTTTGCGATCAGCGCCGCTTTCTTTTGCAGATGCGGACTCTGCTCCACCCAGGCAAAAATTTCGTCAATTTCCTCCGTGGCCGCGAGCGTCGTGAAAATGCTGCTGTACGATTTGGCGTGGATTTGCTCCATCATGCCCATGAAAGCCAGGACGGCTTTGCGCTGCAGCCCGTCCACATGCTCCATGATTTTCGGCATCCCGACGCCGCCTTGCACGGTGTCGAGCAAAGTCAGTCCGCCGAGCACTTTTTTGTACGTGTCCCGTTCCGAAGCGCTGAGCTCCATCCAGGACATTTTGTCATCCGAGAGCGGAATCTCGTCATCGGTCCAGAACTGCATGATGTTCTGGTTCCAAAACGTCATCGTAAAATCGTCGTCTGGCCTGTTCCAATTGACAGCTTTCATTAGGGCGTTCCTCTTCTCTGAAAAAACTTTGTTCCATGCCGGATGGTTCCTCACAGTAAACGGCTTAAACGGCACAGCTAATGCACTCTTCTACCGTCAAATGCTTGGTGCGCGTGTAGTAGAGCGACTTCAAGCCTTTTTTCGCGGCGTAAATATAGTAGCGCGCCAGCTCTCTGGTCGAGATGTTGCTGTTGACGTGCAGCACGGTGGAAATGCCTTGGTCCACATGCTCCTGGATTTCGGCGACCAGATCGATCACTTTGAACTGGTCGATCACATAGGCAGATTTGTAGTAAAAATAGTTTTCCTGCGACAAATACGGCATCGGGTAGTAGGTCGTCGAGTTCGCGTACGTTCTCGTTTCGATGTGCTCGACAACCGGCATCACGCTCGACGTCGCATTCTGAATGTAGGAAATGCTCTGCGTCGGCGCAATCGCCAGACGGTACGCGTGATACAGTCCGTTCTTCTGCACCTTTTGCTTGAGCGCGGCCCAATCCTCCGGCGTCGGAATGTGCATGCCTGCGAACAGTTGCTTGCCTTTTTCCGTGCGCGGACGGTAGTCGTTTGCGAGGTATTTGTCAAAATACGTGCCTTTGGCGTACTCCGACTGCTCGAAGCCCATGAAGGTTTCCCCTTTGGCCATGGCGATCTCCATACTCATTTCCAGCGAGTAGAAGTTCATCATCATGAAGAACGTGCGGGCGAAGTCTTTTGCTTCCTCGCTCTCGTAGGCGATCTTGTTTTTCGCCAGGTAGCCGTTCAGGTTCATCGCACCCAGCCCGACGGAATGCAGCTCGCGGTTGGCCTTCTGCACGCCTGGCGCATTTTCCACGCGGGTCACATCGCTCACGGCGGTGATCGCCTCGATGCCCTCGCGCACGGATTCGCGCACTTTTTTGTGCTCCATCACGTTGACGATGTTCAAGGAAGCGAGATTGCAGCTAATGTCGCGGCGAATGATGTCCGGCTCGCCGTAGTTGGTAATCGTGGACGTCTCCTGGAGCTGGAAAATTTCCGTGCACAGGTTGGACATTTTCACGGAGCCGATGTCCTTCAGCGCGTGATTTTTGTTCGCGTTCGTCTTGTTCATGATGTACGGGTAGCCCGACTCCATCTGGATCATCGCGATCTTGGTGAGCATTTCGCGGGCGCTCATGACTACCTTTTTCTTGACGCGCTCGTTTGCCACCAGCTCGTCGTACATCTCGTCGAGATCCAGATCATCCAGATGGGCGCCGTACTCCTTGTAGACGGAGTAAGGAGCGAACACTGTCAACGGCTTGTTTTCCTCTGCCAGCTTGTAAAACACATTCGGCACGATCAGGCCGATCGACAGCGTCTTGATCCGCGACTTTTCATCGGCATTGATCTTTTTGCAATCGAGAAACTCGTTGATATCCCAGCCGAAGATGTTGTAGTAGGCTGCCCCGGAGCCTTTGCGCTGCCCCATCTGATCGGCGTAGGAAAACGCGTCCTCCAGCAGCTTGAGTACAGGCATGACGCCCTTGGCTGCGCCCTCGACGCCTTTGATCGGCTCTCCGCGCCCGCGCAGCTTGGACAGGTTGACGGCCACGCCGCCGCCGATTTTCGAAAGCTGCATGCAAGTGCCGAGAACGTAGTTGATCGAGTTCAAGGAGTCGTCCATTTCCAGCAGGAAGCAGGAGACCATTTCGCCGCGGCGGCTTTTCCCCGCATTGAGGAACGTCGGCGTCGCCGGCTGGAGTCGCTGGTCCATCATCGACACGGTCAGCCGCTTCGCCAGTTCGAAGTCTCCGCGCCCGAGCGAGAGCGCCACAATCGCCACCCGATCCGGGTACTGCTCCAGATACATCGATTTGTCGTCTGTTTTCAGGGCGTAGTCTTTGTAAAACTTGGAGATAGCCATGTACGAAGCGAATTGAAAACCAGCGTCATGCGCCAGGCGGAACACTTCATCGACCTGTTCAACCGTGTAGCTTTCATACACATTTTCATAAAAGTCATTTTCGATCAAATAGTCCATGCGCTCTTTCACGCTGTTGAAGGTCATCGTCTTCGCCTGTACTTCTTCCATGAAGACCGCGACTGCCTCTCTGTCCTTTTCCAGTTGGTAAAATCCGTCGCTTCCTCGCTGCATCAGTTGGTTGTTCAATTCAATGTGTCGCAATTGCTGCCACCCCACTCGTAAATTGTTCCACGTCACGGCCGGTACCGGACAGTTCGAATTTGGAAATGACCGGAACGCCATATTGGCTGGCGATCGTGTCTGCGCTTTTGGCAAAGCTGGCTCCCCAGTTGCGGTTGCCGCTGGCTGACACGCCGCGCAAATAGACATGATTCCGCTTCAGAAAACGGTCCACCTTCTCCGGCACCTGGCCAAAGCCTGTCGTGTACGTGACCAGAATGAACGGCTCGTCGATCACCATCTCCGGATCAATCTCCACGTGCGGCAGATCGAGCTTGCTGACGAATCGTCTCACGTTTCCTGTTTTCGAATCAAAAGCGATTAACATGTCCCTCATCCTTTACTGCTGTTCTATACTTTTTTAGCCAAAGTAAAAGCGCATCCGACGCCAAAATGTCGAATGCGCATGATGATCCCCATCGTATCCATCCGCCGAAAAACGAATGGAGCGCTCGAACACTTCCCTATCTCCCGTAGGTTACACAGTGCTGACGGTCAGGCAGGTCTCCTGGCTCGGGGTCATCGCTCCATTCGTGCCTTCCCGATCAGCTGAATCAGTGGCGCAAAAACCAAATGGAACTCTCTCATCACAGTGGCGGGACCGCGTCGGAATTTCACCGACTTCCCTATTAAGTCTACCAAATATAGCGTGGCAAACACCTGTCCGCATCAATATGTAGTTGGTAAAACTTACTTTACCTCAATATATCGTAGGAGTCAAGCTCGGCATGCTCTATTTTGGCGACTGATAATCTCTCTCATTTCTCTATTGCCAATCTCTGGTTTGCGTCCATATAATAGGTTTCATGCACAAAAAAGGTAACGCCACCGGCCGATTGGAGAGTGACCCCTGATGGAAAGCACGGTTTATGAAGCAGTAGCCATTCCGCGTTCGCAAACGAGAAAAATGACATACAACGACCGCACGTTCCACATCTTCGTCAGCATCCCCGACGTGGCTTTGCCGCCGTCCAGCTTCCCGGTCATTTACTTGCTGGATGCCAACTCGGTGTTTGGCACCATGACCGAAGCGATTCGCCTGCAATGCCGGGTTCCGGAAAGAACGGGCGTCGATCCGGCCATCGTCGTCGGCATCGGCTACCCGACAGAAGCGCCGTTCCACCCATCGCGCTACTACGACTTCACCCATGTCGTTCCCGCATCCGAGCTGCCCGCTCATCCGCGCGGCGGCGAATGGCCGGAAATGGGCGGGGCAGAAGGCTTCCTCAGCTTCATCGAAGACACGGTGAAGCCCGCGATCGAAAAGGACTTGCCCGTCGACCGCACGCGGCAAACGATTTTCGGACATTCGCTCGGCGGCTTGCTCGTGCTGCATGCCTTGCTGACCCGGCCACACGCGTACCAATGCTACATCGCCGGCAGCCCGTCGATCCACTGGAACGAAAGCGTCCTGCTGGAAGAGGAGCGCCGCCTGCCGTCCCTGCTCACAGACGACTTGCGGGTCAGAGCGCTGCTCGTCATCGGGGAGCTGGAAAACGACGGCCGCTTCCACGTCAACGTCAAGGCGCAGGCGATGGCTGAACGGTTGTCCGCCATGGGCAACGGGCAGATCGAAGCGTCGTTCCGCCAATTTCCGGACGAAAACCACACGTCTGTCCTGCACGTCCTCATCAGTCACGCTATTCGCTTTGCTTCCAAGCCAACTGCCCGCTAGTCAGGGCAGTTTTTTCTTTGCCTCGCTCCATGCACACAAGCAAGCAAACAAGGCAGTCGGCACACGCAAAAAACCGCCCATACGAAAACGATGAGCGGCCATGCATGCACTACTGCTCTTTTCGCCTATTGCAGAGACAACACCTTGTTGATCTGCGGCAGCTCCTCGATGGCAGCTACGACAGTTGGCGTAATCTCTTCGTCGGTGACGCAAATCAACAGGGCGTTTTTCCCCTTTTGCTCACGCGACACATTCATCTTGGAAATATTGATCTCGTGGTCAGCCAGCTTGCGGGACACGTCGTAAATGACGCCCGGATAGTCGGTATGGTGCACCAACAGACCGTGAGCGCCCGGAGGGATCCGACAGGCGCAGTAGTTGATCTCGCTGATGTACACTTCGCGCCAGTCCTGGGCAAACGTGTATTTGTTCGCTCCCACGCGCAAATTCGCCAGATGGTTGGCGTACTCGCCGGAGCTGTTTTGAACCGAAACGCCGCTGCCAAGTCCATCCACCAGAAGCGAAGCGATCTCTTCTTTATTTTCATGGGCCAAAATGCTCAGGGACGCCCCTGCGAGCTGCGGCTCCAGTCTGCGAATCAATTGGGCCAATTCACGAAGTCCAGCATATTGGGTCATGTAATCCCCTCACTCTCCCAGTCAGGTTAATCCTTAATGCGGAAGAATCCACTCTTCCGGTTCCTTGATAATCGAGGAATGGTTATCGGAGCGATACCAGGCTGTCAGGCTTTGCCCATCTTTCGTGTACACGATGCGATAGATGGTGTTGCCCTTTCCGCTTTTCGGGAAGGGACTCTCCTCGGGAGGAACCACTGTCACACCACCCGCTTCAATCACGCCACCCTTTTCCTTGATGACGCTCTCGATCACGGTCATGTGCTCGTTGCTCGTGGCCGACATCCCCACGTAAGCGAGTATTCCCAGCAAAAGCGCTCCCGCCAAAAACGAAACAATAATCACTTTTGACTTTTTCGTAGCATCCACCAAGCGCTTCCCCCGTTATTCAATTCTCTTTGTCGATCAAACGCACCTTGTCAATCGTACCTCCGCCCAGGCACACTTCCCCATCGTAAAAGACGACGGCTTGGCCAGGAGTAACCGCTTTTTGCGGCTCGGCGAAAACGACTTCTACGGTGTTGCCCTCGCGGATGTGCACCGTCACTTGCTGGTCCGGCTGGCGATAGCGGAATTTCGCGGTGCACGCAAACGATTCGGTCGGCTTGTTCGCGCTCACCCAGCTTACGTCTGTCGCCAGCAAGCTACTCGAATACAGGCGGGGATGGTTGGAGCCTTCGCCGACGATCAGGACGTTGCGCTCCAGGTCTTTGTCCACCACAAACCACGGCTGGCCGGTCTTGCCGTGCCCGCCGCCAATCCCCAGGCCTTGGCGCTGGCCGAGCGTGTAGTACATCAGGCCGTCATGCTGCCCGATCACGTCTCCGTCTACCGTTTCGATATTGCCGGGCTTGGCTGGCAAGTAGTTTTGCAAAAACTCGCGGAAGTTGCGTTCGCCAATGAAGCAAATCCCTGTGCTGTCCTTCTTTTTCGCGGTGTAAAGCCCGGCTTCTTCGGCAATTTTGCGCACCTCGGGCTTCGGCAAATGCCCGATCGGGAACATCGTTTTTGACAACTGCTCCTGGCCGAGCACATTGAGGAAGTACGTCTGGTCTTTGTTGTTGTCCGCGCCGCGGATCAGCTTGTACTCTCCGTCGATGAACTTCACCTGCGCGTAATGGCCGGTGGCGATGTAATCGGCTCCCAGGTCCATGACCTTGGCGAGCAGCTCGCCGAACTTGATTTCACGGTTGCACATCACATCAGGATTCGGTGTGCGCCCGCGTTTATATTCATCCAAAAAATACTGGAACACCTTGTCCATGTATTCTTTTTCAAAATTCACGGTGTAGTATGGAATGCCAATTTGTTCACAGACGCGCCGGACATCCTGGAAGTCTTCTTCCGCCGTGCAGTGGCCGAATTCATCGGTATCATCCCAGTTTTTCATGAAGATGCCGATGACGTCATATCCCTGTTGCTTGAGCAGGTAAGCCGTCACGGAGGAGTCGACCCCGCCGGACATGCCGACAACGACGCGTGTATCTTCTGGTCGTTTCATAGTCTTTCTCCTCTTGATTTAATTTGTCCATCTACAGATTACCATGTTTCGTCCAACAATTCATGTTTTGTTGCACTTTTGTCGGCCTAATGTGAAAAACGCCTGCCGCAATGGACAGCGACAGGCGTTGATGAGCACGTTATTCACTTTGGGAAACTTCGTCTTTAATCTCGGAGCGGAACCCTTCGATGCTCTCTGCACGGCGCTGGTTTTTCGCCTCGATGTTCGCTCATTCCTCTTCGGAAATCTCGCCCGCGTGTGCCGCCAGGTAATCTTCCGACTCGCGAATGCTCTCTTCCGTGTTTTGCAGCATTTCTTGCAGCTTGGCTGCGTTGTCAGAACGATCGTCCGGTTTTGCCATGAAAAACACTCCTCACTTTGCCAGTATGATTCACTACCTGTACCATTGTGCTTCGTTCGCGGAACAATTATGTATGATAGGATAGAGAGAACGGACTTTGCGAAAAAGAAGGTTTTTCACATGGCTTCTCTGGATTTTCTGGAACGAAAGCTGCTGCGGATCATAGCGGAGACAGACCCTGTCCGGCTCAAACGCCAATGGGTGAGCAAGCGCGCCGAGTCTTCCGGCGAAAGCGAGCAGCGCAAACGAATCGCCCTCTTGCTGCGCAGGCTCGACAAGTTGCCGCCAGCCAAGCGTCGCGAGGTGCTGGATTTGCTCGCGCAGTTCAACTGGAACGGATAGGGCATTAGCGGATGGACGGACCGATGTGCCAGTGCCCGTCTGTTTTCAGCATGCGCCTCACGTCTACTATCGCCTCGCGATGGAGCGGGCCGTAAATGTGCGGATACAAAAGCCCGTCCTTGGCCTGCTCGTACTTCACGGGCGAAGGCGATTTTGTCTCGTCCACGACGAGCACGTACAACTCCTCATCGAACGCGCCGTACACCCGGTCTGCTACCTTGCCGAGCAGCTCCTCGCCTTTTGTGGCGTGAATGAACCCTTCCTGCTCGTAGTCGCGAGGCAGGTAATGGTCTTTGTCCGCCCATTTCTCCCAATAAGCTTTTGGGCACATACAATAAATGATCGATGGCTGCATGTTGTGTTCTCTCCCTTGTCGCACCGCTTTATTTTTTCCCCATCGCCTTGTTGAGATGGCGCATGGCTTTATCGAAAAACATCTGGTCGAAGGCGCCCTGATCGAACTTCCATTCAATGAAGTTTTTCAACGAATGCAAATCTACCCACGCATCCTTCGCTTGCGGGTTGCGGTCAGGCACTTCGCCCGTGACTTCTCCTTCGTAGACCAGCTTCGCCATCTCTGCCGGGTGCATCCCGATCTGATAGGCGATCTGGTGTAGCGCTATTTTCATGGAATCCCCCTGCTCTGTCCATTCTGGTTTCAATTATTCATCTATTTTGCCAGTCTTTTTCCTCCATGCCAACCCCTGCTCTCTCCGGCGAAAAAGGATTTCCGCTTGCGTCCGCATTTTGATAGAATGAACGCACAAAAAGTCACGACGCTGGAGGATTACAAGTCATGTCCACTTCCGATAACAGACCGCGCAAGCAATGGTACCGCAAAAAAGTGGTCTGGATCCCGCTTTTGTTTGTCGCCTACGTCTTTTTCGTCAACAGCTCCTACCTGGCTGCTCCGCCTGCCGGCTCTCCCTTTTTGCTCGCCCACCGCGGAATGGCGCAGACCTTTCACATGGAAGGGCTGACGAACGAGACGTGTACAGCCGAACGAATTTACCCGCCGGAGCATCCGTATCTGGAAAACACGCTGCCGTCCATGAAAGCCGCCTTCGCAGCAGGTGCCGACGTCGTGGAATTTGACGTCCACTGGACGAAAGACGGGCAATTTGCCGTGTTCCACGACTGGACGCTCGGCTGTCGCACGAACGGCGACGGCGTCACCAGAGATTTTACCCTGGCCGACCTGCAGAAGCTCGATATCGGCTACAACTATACGGCAGACGGAGGACGCACCTATCCGTTTCGCGGAAAAGGCATCGGGCTGATGCCGTCGTTAACCGATGTGCTCAAAGCGTTCCCCGACGAGTCTCTGCTCATCCATATCAAGAGCAACGATCCAAACGAAGGACAGGCGCTCGCGGACGCCTTGCAGTCTCTGCCAAAAGAACGGCTGGAAAAGCTGACAGTCTACGGAGGCGACGAGCCGATCGCCGCGGTGAAGAGCCAAATCCCGGAGCTGCGCGTCATCTCGATGGATACGATGAAAAGCTGTCTGATCCCGTACATAGCGGCGGGCTGGTCCGGTTACGTTCCCGACGCCTGCGCCCACACCCAGCTCCACATTCCCGATCAAATCGCGCCATGGCTGTGGGGTTGGCCGAACCGTTTCATGGCGAGAATGGAAGCAGTAAATACGCGCGCCATCCTTGTAGCCGGAAGCGGCGATTTTTCCGCAGGCTTCGATACGCCTGCTGACCTCGACCGGGTGCCTGCTACGTTTACGGGCGGTATCTGGACGAACCGGATTGACCGGATCGGACCTGTTTTTCCCGAAAAATTCGCAGGGAACTGAAACGATTGCCAAGCATATTCGTAAATACGAATATAAACCGATCCTACACGACGACTGGGAGTGATGGAGATGTTAAAAAAGCTATTGAAAAATTTACTGGGTAATCACTCGACTTCTTCCCACAAATACCGGAAATACAGCAGCAGCGACTACAAGTATCGCAAAGGATACGGTTCCAGCCACGGACATCGGCACGGGCATGGGCACTCCCATTACGGCAGCTCCCACTACAAGCGGAAGCACTCCAGCAGAAGTTTTTTCAGCAGCTAGGCGGTCCCGTCCCTTGCATGCGCACGCGTAAAAACACTCTGTTTGCCTGACAGCAGAGTGTTTTTTGTCGTTCAGACGGTCATTTCGTTAACATAATAAATATTATGTCTCGTTCAAACAAACGCCTTCCTATGCTACAATATGGAAAAGGAGCGTGCACAAATGAACCCTTCCAAATCGTTTTACTATACAGTCGATCACGCCATGGTGGATGAGTACAAAAAAATGCTCGACTTGATGAAAATTCCTTACACGATCGAAGCCCCTGTCGCTTTGCTAAAGGAGGGAGCCGATCAGTATTCGTTCGTGTTCCCGAACATGCCGGGCCGTCTGTACGAGATGGTGAGCAAGCTGTTCAAGGGCGATGGCAAGCCTTATCCGCAATAGGCAAGCTATCCGGGCAAAAAAAAAGGACCCATTTCTGGGTCGAAGATAGGAAGTGGAGAGAATGCATGCTATGTAATATATACTAACATATCACAGTCGATTGTCAACGCTTTTTGGCAATTTTCTTGATTTTGTGTTAGGTTTTCTTACATAATATCTTTTTACTTCCTCATCCAAACGAAAAAGGAGGGCATAGTCGCCCTCCTTCTTTTGTGCCTGCCGCTAAAACTCCAAGCTCAGCCGCGCACATTCACGATCTGCTCCAGCTCAATCCATTCGCTTCTCGTTTCGTTGACCAACTGGACTTTGCGCGCTTTCGGATCGACCCACTTGACCACGCCCCACATGCTTTGCGTGTTGCCGCACTCGCCGTCCAACGAAACCCACCAGCTTACCGTCACCGCGTAATCCTCCCTGCCCGAGTCGCGAAGCAAATACAAAAACGATTCGCGCTCCTGCTTCGTGACCCCCGGCGGAGTAGTGCGCTGCCGGGAAGCTTGCCGTCCCGCATAGCTAGTTCCGATCCCCACTTGCTTTCACCCACCCTAACCTGCACAAATCGTTGACGGCGCGCCTCATCTGGCGATCCGCCGCGATTGTGTTGATCTCTATTCCGTTCTCCAGCATTTTGTAGACACGAAGATGTACAGTTGTCAGCACCGGAACCCGCTTCATCACATTGTGGACGGGCACAACTATTGTCTCCAGCAAAAGCCTCACCTCGAACGTACGTTTGTATGTATTATATACGAACAACATGCGAACAAGCAATAAAAAAAAGCAGGATTTCCCTGCTTTCTACTGCGCGGCTTCCTGGATGATTTTTTTCGGTGTTTTCTCCACGACGTCCAAAAACTTGCCAAAGGTGGAAGCGAGCGTCTGCTGGAACAGCATCCCGAGCACGACAGGCAGCGCGACTGTCGCCGGGAAATACGTAATCGCCATGACCGCTCCGGCACTGATGTTGCGCATCCCGCTGTTAAAGGTCAAGGTCACGATCACATCGCGCTCCCAGCCAAAGAGCCGGGAGATCCACCACCCGAGCAGGTAGCCCAAAATCGCGAGGAAAAGAACGACCAGCGCCATTCCCAGCAGCCTGGCATCAAAGGCGTGGAAATAGCTTGCGACCATCGAGCTGTTGATGGCAACGACAACACCCATGCCCAGCTTGGAAAACGGAGCGAGCTTGGGAGCCAACGTCTTTTTGACCCTCCCCTGCGAAAAATGATGCAGCAGCATCCCGGCAAGCGACGGCAGCACAATCATGTAAAACAGCCCCTGCATCATGTCCCACGTGTCCATCTCCACCTTTGCCCCGAGCAAAACGTACATGCCAAACGGAACGACAAGCGGCGAAATCATCGTATCTAGCAAAATAATCGAAAGCGTCAGAGCAATATTGCCCATGTAAATCGACGACCAGAGAAAGCTGGAAATCCCGGTCGGTATAAGTGCAGCCAACAAAAAGCCTGTGACGACATGCATGTCGTCCGGGTAGAGCAGATGAGCCACTCCCCAGGCGATAAACGGCATCAGCGCATGCAAAATCAGCAAATTGACGACGAGCGGCAGCGGCCGTGTCAATACTTTGGCAAATTCCTTGAACCCCGCTCCCAAACTCCCGGCAAAGGTCATAAAGGCAAACACCCACGGCGACAAAAAGGCATAGGGCTGAAGATGAGTCCCGGCCAACACGCCAATCGCCACACTGCTCGGAGTCAATACCGGCATTATTTTTTCCAATGACTTGTTTACTCTTGCTAAAACATCCACACTCTCCACCTCATTCGCTTCCGAAAACGCTCCACGGATCTTCTCTCACGGCTCAACGAAAAATTCCATCCTCTTATATTACGCACTAGGCAAGTTTATTTCCATAGTAAAGAGATAAACATGGTAAGACAAAGTGTCGAAAAAAATGATTTTATCCGCTCTTGCGCAGGCTGCCAGACAAATCGTTGCATACTTCTCTGTCATCGGGTAAAGCCTAAGGCAAGGAAAGGAGGTATTTTTATGAACGGAATGGATTGGGTAGAATTTATCCGCAAAACCGAAGATAAAATGTACCACCTCCATCGGGCCATTGATGGGATTTGTAATGAGCCGGATTACAAAGAATCCGTTTCTGCCCTGACCGAAGTGGTAAGGGATTATCAAGTGCTGGTTGAGAAAGCGAAAGACGAGCTGCGCGGCGTCGACTTGCATCGTGACCGCGATCATGACCGTGACCGTGTTCATGGCGATTGCTATTAAACGAATCCAACTCCCATCCCGGGAGTTTTTCTTTTGCCCTCGATGCGTTGTTCATCGGCAACCGTTCGCCTCGCCTGCTTGTTCACCGACCGCAAAAAGCCTCGGCCACCTTTTTGGCAAGCCGAGGCGCTAGACCGCTATTACCCTTTCATTTTCTTTTCCAGCTTTTTGCTCGCTTTCTTTTTCTGGCACGCTTCCTTGACATCCGTTGGCCACGGAGCGCCGCTCATCGCTTGCAAATCCATAAACAGCTTCTTGTCAGAGGTCACGTGGATTTTTGAATCCGGAAAAGCCTCCTTCAGCTTGCCAGAGACTTCTTTTTCAATCGACTCCAGCCGAAAGCGGTTGAAATTGCTCACCTTGATCGCTAGGTTCAGGTCTTTGTCGATGTGGACGGCTGCCACTTCGTCAATGCCATCCACCCTGCCTGCAATCGCCTTTGCCTGCTCCTCCCATTCGGTATGGCGCACGGGCGCCGGAGTGCACAACGGCTCCGCGTCGTTTTTCTGCTGGGTTTGCGCGTTGTTCTTGCCCGTGCAGCCCGTAATCGCCAAGACAAGCGCCAAAACAGCAAGGATCGTTCGCATGCGAAACACCTCCAGATCAATTTTCCCTTTCTTTAGGATGACCGGAAATGGAGCATGTATGAATGCGCGATCCTTCCATGGCAAGTTCTCGCCAACGCACAGCCGAAAGTATGGTACAAAAGACCTGAATATGTATGGCTCGCTTTTGTTGCAAGTAAGGCTTTCGTCGCAGCAAAAAACTTGGCTGCGCCAAGACATTGGCAAGGCTTTAGTTGCCCTCATACTGGATAAGAATCTGTATAAAAAAAGCGGTGGCTCCTCTGCATTTTTGAGCCACCGCGGACCCCAAGAACATTGTGAGTCCTCGTATAGAATATACCAAAAGCGCGTCAAAACGCGATAGGAGATCATTGGATGCCGGACGGCAAAAAAAATCCCAGCCGCAACTTCCGGCCGGGGCGTACGGGGTAGTACGCATATGTCATACGTGAATGATCTAATCATAAAGTACGATCTTCCCCTAAACAACGATCAATTTTAGGTAATTATACCTATGTATGGAACAAAAAAATAGCGTCGACCTATCTGCATAAATTCAGTCGAACGCATCGAATCCCCAAGTTGGATTATACTAGCTAGCTTGGATTACTTTTCTATTATCGCTAGAATTGGACGATAATACCATGCGAAAATAATGGTAACGGACGCAATTGTTTCCTCTATTTTTCCGTAAGGCTCCATAACAAATACCATTATTCCTCAAAATATCCAATTATGTTACAATGTACATGGTGATAACGATGCTCATTTTGTTTCGATTTTTTTTGGAAATCATTCGCATACTGATTTGCATGGCCATTTTTTTGGTGGTGACAGGCCCGGTGGTCACCTTGTTTTTTCCCGAACAAGCGCCGGGGGAAGGCATTTTTTTGGCGCACGCCGCCTTGTTTCTCCTCCTGCTCGTTTACTACCGCAATCGGCTGCAGCAATCTAGCTGGTTTCCAAGCAAGCACAACCACCCGCTTTCCAGGATGGCTACCGCGCTGCTCTCCTTTAGTGCAGCCATATGCTTTTTCGCAGCCATCTACATGACGTACCTCCAATAATTGTCGTTGACAGAAAGTGAGTGCAAATCCATTGACTGCAAAGCTTGCCTATACGCTCAGCATGATTTTGTTTCTAGCCAGCGGGTTGCTCTACACGCTTGAAAGAATGCTCGCCTACTACATCTGGATCGGGCAAATGCAAGCCGCCTCTGCCACCGGGCAGTTTCCCACGCAGCCGGAGCTTCCCTCCCTGTTCACCAACGGCTTTGTGACCTTTTTTCTGGCGGCAAGCCTTTTTCTCTTGATCGTCGGGATCGTTTTGTCGACTCCCAAGCAGCCATCCGTTCGTCCAGGTCACGAGTCGGGCGCCGCGAATCCTTCCGGGGGGAATGCTTCGTCCATTGGCGCGCGAGAGCACGAAGCTGAAGCAGCGACGGGAGGCTTTGACAGGCTGCCAACGTATTTGGTTTACGGAATCATAGCGTTTCTGGGCTTTCTCATCGTCGTTGGCTTCCTCAATTTCTTGCGCTGAAATCGCCTTTGCATTTCCAATATTTCGACGATGCAGCTTTTATGATATGCTGTTTTTGCCATATGCTCTTTTCGTAGCCTTGTCATAAAAAGGAGGGAAACCATGAATCGCGAACAATGGACAGCCGTAGACGAGTATTTTACGCAAAAATTCGTTTCAGCCGATCCGATCCTGGAAGCCGTGCTGGAAAACAACGCTTCCGCTGGCCTCCCGCCTATCGACGTCGCGCCCAATCAGGGAAAATTTCTCCATCTGCTGGCACGAATCCAGGGAGCCCGGACGATTTTGGAGATCGGGACACTGGGCGGCTACAGTACGATTTGGCTAGCCCGCGCCTTACCTGCCGACGGTCGGCTCATCACGCTGGAAGCGGCACCGAAGCATGCCGAGGTGGCCAAAGCCAACATCGCCCGTGCCGGGCTGGAATCGGTGGTCGAGATCAGGCTTGGAGACGCCTTGGACAGCCTTTCTGCGCTCGCGGATGAAAAACAGGGACCGTTTGACCTCATCTTCATCGACGCCGACAAGAAAAACAATCCGGACTACTTCCGCTGGGCGCTGAAGTTCTCGCGAAAAGGCAGCGTCATCATTACCGATAACGTGGTGCGCAAAGGTGCCGTCGTCGACGAAGCCACCAGCGATCCGAACATTGTCGGCGTCCGGCAATTCGCCGATCTGGTCGCAAACAAGCCGACGGTTAGCGCGACCGCAATTCAAACGGTCGGCAGCAAAGGCTACGACGGCTTTGCCATCGCGCTGGTAACGGAAGATCCGCGTTAACGAGCCGTACAGACATCCTGCGAAGAAAAACCCGTCGTTTGCGCTTGCTGCAAAGACGGGTTTGGTTTATTTCAGCCCATATTGGCCTTTGACTTGCAGCTTGCCATCCAGAAAGGTAAAGCTGGCGTTGCTGCCTGCCGCTTCCCCTTCGTACATGTAGACCACGGCATGAAATTGCTCTCCTTTATTGCCCGCTTCGGAGAGCAGCTCACCTTCTCCGCCGATGATGTTTTTCACTTCGTCATACGTCATCCCGTTTTCTATCTGGTCAAAGGCTGCTTTTGTAATTTTCGCCTTGTCGCTGTTCGCCGACTCCGTGCTGGCCGCCCTTTTTTCTCGCCGCAAATGGCAACTTTTAAAACAAATTGCACATTGACAAAAATTTCATTTTGTGATAAGATGGAATTATTTTTATTTACAATTCAAAATAAACCTTTCATACTATTCTTTACACAACAAACAGCAAAGAACAGATAGAAAGGTTGTGCTTTTGTGAATACACTGCCATGCCAAGACTGCAAAGGCTTATGCTGCGGTCCTGTGCCGATCACGGAAAAAGAGCGCAAGCACATACATAAGAAGCTGAAGGCCATGCCGAAAAAGCTGCGCGAAAACTTGGAGCAGCAGCCCCGCTTTAGCGGAACCTGTATTTTTTATGACATGAACAAAGATCAGTGCGGCATTCATTCGTTTCGTCCGGAGATATGCCGCATGTTCGGCTATCACGAAGACCTCGTCTGCTTTCGCAAGCCGGAGCTGGCCACCAAAGGAAAGGTCGCAATCAAAGAGAGGTACATCGGCCACCTGAGCATTGATTTTACGTGGAAAGATTTTCGCTGACACTCCGCTTGCCATGGCGCGTCGCTTCTCCCCCTCTCCTGTAACCAAAAATCCCCAAAACCGTATTGTCCATGGGGAGGGATCTTCGCCTATGTTCGACGATATTATAAGCAACGGAATCCTTTGGCTGCTTTTCATCGCCTGGGTATTGATTGTCGCGTCACCGTCTTACCGAATCAGATGGCTGTATGTCCTGGCTATCGGGTTGCTCATCTTCTCGATCTTTTGGGACTTTTCCGGGGTTGAAGCCGAAATCCACCGGCATGGACACTAGACGTAAAGAGAAGGAAGGCGCTGTTGAAATTTCCGGGAGGTGTCTGCTAGATGGGACCGTTCATCGGCTTTGGCCTGCTCGCTTGTCTGGCTATCACGCTTTTTCTCGCATTCGAAAGGCTGATCGAGCGCAGCCTGCCCACTGACAGCTTTTTGGCAGGCATGCTGTTAAAAACGATGTTGTTTCTACTCGTGTGTGCGCTCGTCTATTTTGCGTTGCCGTGGTTTAGCGGCCTGTTTGTACTCTAAACGGTGCCGTTCGAAAAAGCTTGCACGACGAAGGAGACAGAGCTGTATCGGGCGGTCGGCAGCAGCACGTACGAACGGCGCTCCAGATCACACACCTGGCTTGGCCGAAGCGTTCGCTAAGAGTCGTTTGGATGAGCGAACAAAAAAACCCGCCTTTTGCCAAAAGACGGGGACTGCCAGCAGCCTGTTCGGCTCTGCTACTGTGCTGTTTTTGCTGCCGCGCTTATGTCGTTTCCTTCCAATGCTCCTGAATGTACGCGTCGCGCCCGGATTTCTCGCGGTCTTCCTTGTAATGCTTCGGATTTTTCTTGTGGTAGCCCTGGTGGTATTCTTCTGCCGGATAAAACGGAGCAGCAGGCAAAATTTCCGTGACAATCGGCTTCGAGAAGCGGCCGCTCGCCTCCAGCGCTTTTTTGGACTGGACTGCCAGTTCGTGCTGTTTTTCATTGTGCGTAAAAATGGCTGTGCGATACTGGCTGCCGCGATCATGAAACTGCCCGTCAGGATCTGTCGGATCAATTTGCTGCCAATACAGCTCGAGCAGTCTCTCATAAGGGAACAGCTCCGGGTCGAACGTAATTTGAACCGCTTCCCAGTGCCCGGTCTGCCCCGTTTTGACCTGTTCGTAGGTCGGGTTCTCGACCGAGCCCCCTGTATAACCCGAGACGATGCCTCCGATCCCTGGCAACTCTTCAAACGGAGTAACCATGCACCAGAAGCACCCTCCGGCAAATGTCGCTTTTTCCATGCTGTCTTTTGCCTCCTATCCATGCCTTGCCCACGAGAAAATTCGGTATATCTCCCTTCATTGTACTAGAGCTCTCTACCAGCTTCTAGCAAAACTTGGGGCCAGCCGCATACTCTCGGCGAATTTGCCGGAGCCATTTCTCACCCGGATGGTTTATAATGGCGGAGTAGATCAACAGATGCTCAGCGGGTGGGAGGTAGCTTTCATGTTCAAACTCGAAAAGTTTCAAGGAAAAAAAGAAGAAAACTACGAACTGGTCATCAAACAGCTAGAAGCGCTGCTTGCAGGCGAATCCAACCAGGTCGCCAATCTGGCAAACGCCGCCGCTTTGCTGAACCAATTTTTCGAGGAAGTAAACTGGGTCGGCTTTTACCTCAATGATGGGAATGAGCTGGTGCTTGGACCGTTCCAGGGGCTGCCTGCGTGCGTGCGCATTCCGTTTGGCAAAGGCGTATGCGGCACCGCGGCGGAGAAGCGGGAAACTGTTCGCGTGGAAGATGTGCACTTGTTCCCCGGCCATATCGCCTGCGACGCCGCATCCGAATCGGAAATCGTCGTGCCGATCATAAAAGACGGCCAGCTTCTCGGCGTGCTCGACATCGACAGCCCGCGAAAAAACCGATTTGACGAAGTCGATCAGCTTTATTTGGAAAAGTTCGTGCAGGCGCTCGTTCGCTTTTTGTAGGCGCGCTTCCGCAGGGCAGGAACGAATGCTTGCCCCTCCGTGTGCGGAATGTAGCTTCGTCCATCTTTTGGGGCTTTGGTGCAGCCTTCGTTGCCTTCCTGTCGATGCGACTGTTTCTCTCTTCTTGGCTAGTAAAAAAAGAGCAGGCTCCCTCTGCTCTTTTTTGCTTTCATGGACTTGCTTTCATTTTCGGCAGTAGTGTTTTGCCCGCTCTTTTATCACTTGCTTTTTCGTCTTCGCTCTTATTCGCTGCACGGCGCTCGTCTCCCAGTTGCAAATCGCCCCCGGAATCGGCGCATAGAACCGAAACGCGCGGCTTTTTGCCTCGTTACTTGCTCTTTTTCCAGATCAAAACAACGAGGAAAGCGACGTGCAGCATCAATAAGCCCGTCAGCAAGTAATTCGTGGTCTGGATTTGCTCCTGCAGCGAAGCGAGCTGCCTCGTCACCTCCGACAAGGAATGGCCTGTTACGTCGCCTGCTTGCCGGACACTTGCGGAAAGATCGTTCAAATATTGGTGCAGCTTCTGTAAAGTCTACGTTTTGCATCGAAACGCCATCCTCTTCCCAGGTTTCATTAGCTTGCAACGATTCTGTCATTTGGCCTGGCCGTGTCTATCGGAAGAGGCAAAAAGCGGCGTTTTTTCGATCTTGCTGGCGCACCTGCTGTTGCCCATGGCGAGGGACGCCTTTTCTAAGCGGGTATCAATCGCTTGCTTTTCTCCATGTTGCTTTCCTTGATATCCCAGCCGTTTACTTTTGCGTACGTCTTTGGCTCTCAAGCAGTTCATCGAGCTTTTGATTGCGCTCGCGGTCAAGCTGTATTTTTGTTTTCATGAAACTGAGCGTTTTCGCTATCGCATAAATGACAAACGCGTAAAACAGCAGCACCGGGAGGAAAACGATCAATTGGACCAGCATTGTGTTCCATTCCAAAGCGACAGCGCCAAAATCCAGCACAGTTCCAGCCCCCTTTCTCTCTCTTGATGCAGCCCCATTGCCAGGATGATTATTTTTCCAGAAGATAGGATTCCTTTTTAATATTACCACTATCTGCTAAATGCGCAAGCAGTGCGTCGCTCGTTCCCTGCGGACTGCCAAAGGCCAAAAAATCTCCCTTTTTATTCCATTCCCTCTTGGAAAATGGTACCCTATATATCGTAAGGCATTGGTCATAGCCCCGTCAAGTAGACACTAAAAAAAGACGCTATCTTAAGCGGCGATCGATTCCCGGTATTGGACTGGG
>NZ_JBYTBG010000050.1:0-32430 GCF_058788915.1 Brevibacillus sp. FW301-21C12A | reverse complement strand
GGCTCCTCGGGACGGACTCGAACCGCCGACCGATCGGTTAACAGCCGATTGCTCTACCAACTGAGCTACCGAGGAACATTAGGACATCCAGGCCAATTGCCTATAGGAGTATATTGGTGGAGCTGAACGGGATCGAACCGATGACCTCCTGCTTGCAAGGCAGGCGCTCTCCCAACTGAGCTACAGCCCCATTTTCCAAAAAATGGAGAAGCGATGTCGCATCCGGCGCTATCGCCTTGTATAAGTGGTGGGCCTAGGCTGACTCGAACAGCCGACCTCACGCTTATCAGGCGTGCGCTCTAACCAACTGAGCTATAGGCCCGTATCACTTCCTGGATCTTTAATCTAGCATACATTTTAATTCATTGCAATAGAATTTTTGATTTTTTTATCGTGCGGCAGTGAATTTTTTTGCAAGAAGGCAGACTCAGCTATCCAAAGCTCAGCAAAATAATAGCTTCGTTCAGCGCAAACCGCCTGTTGAAGCCATTTTCATACCGCCTGGATCGCTGAGCCTTCTTGCCATATACCGAATCTATTTCAAAGCTTAAATGTCCAAATCCCTTACAGATGCCGCGTGTTGCTCGATAAACTCCCTGCGCGGCTCTACTTCGTCGCCCATGAGCGTCTCAAACACCATGTCTGCTTCCATGGCGTCTTCCAGGTTCACTTGCAGGAGCGTGCGCATGGCAGGGTCCATTGTCGTCTCCCACAATTGGTCAGCATTCATCTCGCCCAACCCTTTGTAGCGCTGGACGCTTGGCTTCGGTGTAGCCTTGAGGGTCGCGAGTATTTCATCGCGCTGCTTGTCGTTATACGCGTAATGCAGCGTCTTGCCTTGCTTGATGCTGTAGAGCGGCGGCTGCGCGATATAAATGTACCCCGCTTCGATGAGCTGACGCATGTAACGGTAGAAGAACGTCAGCAGCAGCGTGCGAATATGCGAGCCGTCCACGTCCGCGTCCGTCATAATCACAACTTTGTGGTAGCGCGCTTTTGTAATGTCAAAATCTTCGCCTACCCCGGTGCCGAGCGCAGTAATAATCATGCGAATCTCGTTGTTGCCGAGAATTTTGTCCAAGCGCGCTTTCTCTACGTTCAGCACTTTTCCACGCAAAGGAAGAATGGCCTGGAAATGGCGATCGCGGCCGGACTTCGCAGAACCGCCCGCGGAGTCCCCCTCAACGATGAACAGTTCAGATTCCGAAGCGTCCTTCGAAGAGCAGTCCGCCAATTTACCCGGCAAAGCGCTGACTTCGAGCGCACTTTTACGGCGAGTCATTTCACGGGCTTTCCGCGCTGCTTCACGAGCACGGGAAGCCATCAGGGCTTTCTCCACCACTTTTTTCGCTACGCCCGGATTTTCCTCCATAAAGGTGCTGAAGCGATCGCCAAAGACAGATTCGGTAATGCTGCGCGCTTCCGAATTGCCGAGCTTGGTTTTCGTCTGCCCTTCAAACTGCGGCTCCTGAATCTTCACGGAAATGATCGCCGTAATCCCTTCGCGCACGTCATCGCCGGAGAGGTTCGGATCTTTTTCCTTCAGGAGATTGAATTTGCGGCTGTAGTCGTTAATGACACGGGTAAGAGCTGTCTTGAAGCCTGTTTCGTGCGTTCCGCCCTCATGCGTGTTGATGTTGTTGGCGAACGAGTAGATGTTGCTCACATAGCTGTCGTTGTACTGCAGAGCAACCTCAACGAAAAGGCCGTCTTTTTCGCCCTCGCAGTAAATGACCTCTTCGTGCAACGGTTCCCGGTTTTTATTCAAGTATTCCACGAACTGTACGATACCGCCCTCATAGTGGAACGATTCTTCCCGCTCCTGGTCCGGGCGCGTATCCTTCAGCGTAATGCGCAGCCCTTTGTTGAGGAAGGCGAGCTCGCGAATACGTTTTTGCAAAACGTCGTATTCAAAAACAGTCGTTTCCGTAAAAATCGTCGGATCTGGCTTGAAGGTGACTTTTGTTCCCGTCTCCTCTGTCTCGCCAATGACGGCAAGATCAGCATCAGGCGTTCCGACTGTAAAGCGCATATAGTGAATTTTGTTGTTTTGCTTTACTTCTACTTCCATCCATTCAGATAGCGCGTTCACTACCGAGCTACCTACCCCGTGCAGACCGCCGGAGACTTTGTATCCGCCACCGCCGAATTTTCCGCCGGCGTGCAGGACAGTCAAAACCGTCTCAACGGTTGATTTCCCGGTTTTTTCATGGATGCCGGTCGGGATTCCCCGGCCGTTATCAGTTACAGATACGGAGTTGTCCGGATGAATGACCACCAAGATGTTGTCGCAATAACCGGCAAGCGCTTCGTCGATAGCATTGTCGACAATCTCCCATACCAGGTGATGCAAACCGCGGCTGCTGGTCGAGCCGATATACATGCCGGGACGTTTCCGAACAGCTTCCAGACCTTCCAGAACCTGAATCTGACTCGCATCATAGTTTGTATCGTTCGTCGTCACTTGATCCACTACTCTGTCAACTCCTCCACTTCAGCTTGTACAAAGGGAAACTGATCCAAGCTGTCCACGAACTGAGCGCGTCGCTTTAGCGTCAGAGAAGAAATAGGTGAACAGTAAATGGCGTCCTGGGTGATTACATAAGATTTTGTTTCTTCCACGCTGTGATCGACAATCGTTTTCCGCTTTTCCTCCAGGAAAGCCTTGTTGACCTTCGAGGATTTCACGGTTTGATGGTCGAGGATGGAAATAACTTCCTTAGTGCTCACCACAGTATCTCCACCAATGTGAATAAACATCCCTGACCCCTACCTTTCTCCCGAGATTGTCCCTTCCTTCACGTAAAACCGAGAGGCTTGCTGGAGAACCTGATGCTTTAAGCCTTCCACACCTGTCGTGCTTACAAACGTCTGAACCCGATCCTGAATGGTTTCGAGCAGCAGGGTTTGCCGATGTTCATCCAACTCTGACAAGACATCATCCAACAAAAGAACGGGGTATTCCCCGACTTCTTCTTTAATCAGCTCAATTTCGGCCAATTTGATGGACAGGGCGCTCGTGCGCTGCTGCCCTTGCGAACCGTACGTCTGGACATCCATGTTGTTCACTTTGAGTGAAAAATCATCGCGGTGCGGTCCGATCAGCGTGCTTCCGCGCATAATTTCCCGGTCGCGAACCTCTTCATAGGCAGCCAGCATTTTTTCAACCGCTTGCTCTGCCGACATTTCATCCGTAACGGGCGATGAGTTCACGTAATGCAAAGAAAGCATTTCCCTGCCGTTGGTAATGCCGGTGTGGATCTCCTGCGCCCACACCTCCAGCTTGCGCAGAAACTCAAATCGCTTCCTCAACAATTTTACCGCTAAATCGGCCAGTTGGGTATTCCAAATTGCCAGCATTTCCAGCGAATGGCTTTTTTTCATCGCCAAGTCCTTCAGCAGTTGGTTCCGCTGAGCCAGCACCTTGTTGTAGTTGCTCAAATAATACAGATAGGTGGGCGAAACTTGGCCAATTTCCATGTCAATGAAACGCCTACGCTGGGCAGGCGCTCCTTTTACAATGGACAGGTCCTCCGGCGCAAACATGACTACGTTCAAAGCTCCCACGTAGGCGCTCAGCTTTTGCTGCTCCATTCCGTTGATTTTGGCCCGCTTTCCCTTGGTTGTCAACTGCAGCTCCAAACGAACAGAACCGTAGCGACGAAGAACATCGCTACGGATCGTGGCGTAATCGGCATCCCACGCAATCAGCTCCTTGTCTCGGGGCGTGCGGTGGGATTTGGCCAGAGCCAGAACGTATATCGACTCGAGTGCATTGGTTTTCCCTTGGGCGTTGTTCCCGATGAACAACTGGATCGGTCCGTCAAAATCCAAGGACAAGGACTGGTAGTTGCGATAGTTGGTTAGCGACAGGTTCTTGAGAAACAAGAATCACGCTCTCCTCTCAGCGGCGTACCACTTGAAAGCGGCCATGGCCTTCAATCGCCACTTCATCGCCAGGATATAGCTTGCGGCCGCGCCGATTGTCCAACTCGCCATTGATCTTGATCGGCACTTCTGCCAAAAACGCTTTAGCCATGCCGCCTGTGTCAATGACGTCAGCCAGCTTCAAAAATTGGCCGAGCGCAATGTATTCGGTGTTGATGGAAACCTCACGCATGGTTTGGCTCCTTTCTTTTACGAAAAAGAACTTTTTTACGAAAAAGACCTAGTAAGTACGGACTGGCAGGATCAAATGCAGCATCCAGTCGTGGTCTGTCGGACGAATCACGAACGGACTCATCGGGCCGGTAAAGCTGGCTTTGATCTCGGCGCTGTCGATCGCACGCAAGGCGTCAATCATGTACTTCGCGTTGAAGGAAATCTTCAGCTCTTCGCCGTTCGTGGCTTTTGGCGTCAAAATGTCCGTAACTTTACCGATTTCCGGTGCGTTGGAAGTGATCTCCACGCTGCCGTCCGGCAATGTAACCAGCTTGACCACGTTCGATTTGCCTTCGCGGCTGAGCAAGGAAGCGCGCTCAATTGATTGCAAAAATTCCTTGGTGCTGACGGTAATCTCGGTTTTGCTGCCTTGCGGGATGATTCTGGTCGTGTCCGGGTAAGTTCCTTCCAGCAGACGGGAATAGAACAGAATGTGCTTGGACTTCACCAAAATCTGATTGTCGGCTACGACGATGTCAGCCGGGTTTTGGTCGTCATCGAGAATTTTCACCAGTTCGTTGCAGCTTTTTCCTGGCACGACTACGTTGTGGAAGGACAAGTCTTCCGGGCATTCTACCATCGCAGTACGGCTGGCCAGACGGTGACTGTCAGTAGCGACAAAGCGCAGCTTGCCTTGTTCCAGGGACCACATGAGTCCAGTCAAGATCGGACGCATTTCGGAAGTAGAGACGCCAAAAACGGTTTGCCGAATCATGGCTTTCAGCAAGTCACAGGGAACGCTGAAAACTTTGTCTTCTTCCAGATGCGGCAGTTGAGGATACTCGCTGGCATCCATTCCGTTAATGGTGAATTCGGCTTGTCCCGAACGGATTTGCGTAACGAGACGGTCGTCTACCTGAATGTGAATCTCATTGCTTGGCAGCTTGCGCACGATTTCGCTGAAAATGCGCGCTGTCAAAACAATGCTCCCATGCTGATGGATCGTTACTCCCCATTCTCCCGCTTCTTCCAAAGGAATCTGCACCTCGATGGATACATCCGAATCGCTTGCAGTCAGAGTAAGTCCCTCATCATCCGTCTTTATCTTAATCCCTGTCAAAATCGGAATGGTGGTTCTGCTGGAAACCGCTTTGCTGACATGTGACACGGCGTTAGACAGCTTGTCTCGCTGAACGGTAATATGCATCAACGTGATCCTCCCTCTATCTGCGCCATTTTTTAAGTGGCTATGCATAATGGCTGCGTCTTTATCATATCTTATTAGGATAAATCTTTTTAAACAGAAGTAGTAATAGGGCCTGTGGATTTGTGGATATGTGGATTGATAACGTAAAAGATAGCCTATACACATGTGGGTAAGTTGTGTATAGGCTTTTTGCGTTATGCACAGGTTTAATGGTTTGCTTTTAACTTTTCAATGAGCGACTGAATCGTAGTCTGCATCTGCGGGTCGCTTGCCAGCGCCCGAGAGATTTTTTCGTGTGCGTGAATGACGGTCGTATGGTCGCGTCCGCCAAATTCGTCCCCGATTTTCGGCAAAGAGGCATCTGTCAGCTCGCGAGACAAATACATGGCAATTTGCCGCGGAAAAGCGACGGTTTTGGTTCGCTTTTTCGCCTTGAAGTCTTCCAGCTTGAGGCTAAAGGCTTCTCCGACTGCGCGCTGGATGTCCATGATCGTAATGACGCGAGGGCGAGAAGACGGAATGATGTCTTTCAGCGCTTCAGCGGCCAACTGCGTATCAATGTCGCGATTAATCAGCGAAGAGTAAGCCACGACGCGGATCAGGGCGCCTTCCAGCTCGCGGATGTTGCTGTCGATCTGGTTCGCGATGTACGCCATTACCTCATTCGGGATGTCGAGATTCTCAGCTTTTGCCTTTTTGCGCAAAATGGCAATCCGCGTTTCCAAATCTGGCGGCTGAATGTCGGTAATGAGTCCCCATTCAAAGCGGGAGCGCAGACGATCCTCCAGAGTCGGAATCTCCTTGGGAGGCCGGTCAGAGGAGATAATGATCTGCTTGCTTTCTTCGTGCAGGGCATTAAACGTATGGAAAAACTCTTCCTGCGTCGATTCCTTGCCTGCCAAAAACTGAATATCATCAATTAAAAGAACGTCTACACTCCGGTACTTATTGCGGAATTCGACGGCCTTGTTGTCGCGAATAGAGTTGATGAATTCATTGGTGAACTTCTCTGACGACAAATAGACCACTTTCGCCGATGGATTGTGTTGAATGACATAATGGCCAATTGCGTGCATCAAGTGGGTTTTGCCAAGTCCGACTCCTCCGTAAATGAAGAGAGGATTGTAAGCTTTAGCAGGAGCTTCAGCGACCGCAAGCGAAGCGGCGTGAGCGAATCGGTTCCCGGCACCGATGACGAAGGTGTCAAAGGTGTACTTGGGATTTAAAATGCTGGGTGGCTGGTCATCCGCTGCTGAGGGCGGAGCGCTCATTTTCACCCGCGGGGCTGGTTGTTCTTCGGCAAATGCGGCGTCCTGATTTTGCAGGGCGACGAATTTTACCTTCATATTGATACCTGTCACTTCATATAGTGTATCGGTAATCAGTTGAGCGTACCTGGTTTCAAGCCAATCCCTCGCAAAGTCGTTGGGCGCGACGACGATCAGTGCATCTTCTTCCAAGGTTGTTGCTCTCGTCGCTTTGAGCCAGGTATCAAAACTTGGTTTGCTTAGCGATTTTTCTATCTTGGCGAGAACTTTGCGCCATAGTTCGCTAATCGCTGCATCCAACCAGAATCCCTCCTTTTGGGCCGTCCGAAAAATAAAATCACCGATAAGAAACAAACGATAGCAATTGCAAAAAACCTCATATGTGTGACCCAATTGTCAACACGGTCGTTTACAGCGACTGTGGATAAAAAAAGTCGAAAAATAGGGATTCCGCTCGTAGAAGAGAAAAAAAGCAGACGGTTATCCGCATCCCTGTGAGTAACGACATACACATAGGAAGGAATCTGTCCACAAACTTATCCACACCCTGTGGAAAAACCGATTAGCCTATCGGAGTTATTCACGCTTCAAAACAAAAACATAATAACAGATATAAGGCATGGCATCAATGGTTTTTTCATACTTATCCACAAACACAACCACTGGTACCAGGCACATATTCACATATCTATATTTTGTGTACAAGCTGTAGATAAACTTGTCGAAATCTGCTTTTGTGGATAAGATGATATCCACAGATCCGGGAAATAGTTTTATGGGGATATTTGCCTTGGTAACGAAATTCCACTGTCGCTTGACTTTTTTACTATATGTCCTTATAATGCAAAAGAATGTCTGTGCGAGACGGAGGTGTAATACGAAATGAAACCATCTTTTAATCCTAACAATCGCAAGCGCAAAAAGGATCATGGATTCCGTAAGCGCATGAGCACAAAAAACGGCCGTAAAATTTTGGCTGCTCGTCGTCAAAAAGGTAGAAAAGTTCTTTCCGCGTAAGGCCACATTTCCAGTGGCCTTTTTGTTTGCGCAATGATGTCGGAAAATTCTTTTTAAGGTGTGAAGAGGAAGTCTAACCGCGATGTGGAACCTTTCTTGGGGGAGAATCATTACCTAGCTATGGAAAGGCTCTTGCAGCATAGCAAAGAGCGGGAGGAACCGATGAAGCCTTATAAGGATGAAACCGACTTTTTTATTGAGTTGGGCCGTGACTTTGTCGAGCAGCTATCGCTTTCGGGGATGGTATGCGCCTATGCGGGCGGTTCGGTCGGGAGGGGGGAGGCAGACGCCTTCAGCGATCTCGACCTGAATGTGTTCATGGAGGGAGCCTCTGAACATCGAAGTGAAAACCGCCAGTTTCGCGGGCAACTGATTCAGCTTCACGTGCATTCAGTGCCGACGATAGAGGACGTGCGTGCCAACCCGTGGGCGTGGCGGTATTTGCAGGAGGGCCGGCTGATTGCCGATCCCACGGCTCGTTTTGCGGGCTGGTTTGTGCAGATGCAAGATTACCTCGAATCGGAAGAGGCTCGGCAAAAGATGATTGGCCAGGTGAAGGCGGCGATTGCGGCGTATGAGCGGAGCGGAGATGAGGCGCTTGCAGAAGGACGCTTTTATTCAGTTGCCCTGCTTGAGTGGGCCGGCTGGTTGGAAGCTTTGCAACTGATCGCTTGCGTTTCGCATGGAAAGCTCAGCGATCGTGCGCTGTATCAGTTGCTGCGGGAGCTGGGCGAATGGACAGCGCTTGAGCAGTGTTTTGCGGAGACGTATCAGACAAAAGAGGCGCTCATGGATGGGCTGGCGGTGCTTGCGGCCTATCGTGCCCATTTGAAAACGCGCCGCGGTCAGGAGACGTTTTCGCTGGGAGCAGAGAATGACGTTCTATTGAAGCGAAAGATCGACAGGCTGCTGCGACAAGGCCAGTACGTAGAGGCGGGCTTTCTGCTGTTTTCCGAGGCCGTGTGGCTGTATTCCAGCACGGACGAGGGCAACTGGTGGGAGGAGCATTGGGGAGAGCTGCCGCCCGAGTTGGGCGAGGCGCTTTTGGAACTTGGTTTTTTCCAGATGGATGAGCTGGGAGTCTCTGAGCTGCGCAGGGCAAAGGCCGAGCTGATCGCAAAAATAGACTAATTTTCCCTGATTTTCCCTGGTGTTTTTTGATTTTCGCACAAAGTGCGCAGACTTTGGGGAAAAAAGTGGACGAAACAAGGATATACTGGTAGATGCTGTTTACGTTTTCTACTATAATTGTGATGTTAGGGGTTGTTTACCTTGCATCGTTCACACCGGCTCAAAAAAAATGAGCACTTTCAAGCAGTGTTTCAACGAGGAACTTCGGCTGCCAACAAGCAATTTGTCCTGTATTCAGCCAAACAAGAGGGACAGGCTGCTTTTCGCGCCGGAATTTCTGTCAGCAAAAAAATTGGTAACGCTGTTATCCGCAACAGAGTCAAACGGCTGATTCGCGAAGCGGTAGCGCGGCTGGAGTCAGACATTCCACTCGGCCTCGATCTTGTCATCATCGCCCGTCCGGGAGTGGAAGCCATGTCGCTTGAAGCCATTGAGCAATCTCTGTTGCACGTGATGAAGCGCGCCAAAGTAATCAAACGGGCACCCGTACATAATGGAAAAAGAGGGTGAAACGATGATTGCGAAAGTCATGGTTTGGTTGATCCGCGGATACCAGTTGTTTATTTCTCCGCTGAAACCTCCTACATGCAGATTCGCGCCCACCTGCTCGCACTACGCTATCGAATCGGTTCGCCGGTTTGGGGCGTGGCGTGGAGGCTGGCTGGCTCTTCGTCGCATCCTGAAATGTCATCCGTTCCACCCGGGCGGGTTTGATCCAGTTCCGGATCAACGCAAATAAGCATACCTCATTGAAGCGGGGAAAAGGAGGATCACCCTTGAGTAGACGTACCCTCAGCATGCTAATGCTGACTATGCTGGTTCTTGTGCTGTCAGGCTGTAACCCGGCGACTGCTGAGCCTATCGGCCCTGACGCAACCGGCTTCTGGGACAAGTATCTCGTATATCCCTTGTCCTGGTTGATTAAAGAAAGCGCTTTGGTGCTTGGAGACAACTACGGTTTCGGTATCCTGGTAGCGACAGTCATCATCCGTTTGATTGTGCTGCCATTGATGGTCAAGCAAATCAAGAGCTCCAAGAAAATGCAAGAGCTTCAACCGGAGATGCAAAAAATTCGTGAGAAGTATAAAAACGATCCGCAAAAAGCGCAACAGGAAACAATGGCTGTCTTCCAGAAAAACGGCGTCAATCCACTCGCGGGTTGCTTGCCGATGCTGGTGCAAATGCCTATCCTGATCGCCTTTTACCATGCCATCATCCGGACGGAGGAAATCAAGACGCAAACGTTCCTCTGGCTGACTTTGGGTGAAAAAGACCCGTACTACATCTTGCCGATCATCGCTGCGATTACGACGTACTTGCAGTCGAAAATGATGGGACAAGCGACACAGGGCAACCCGCAAATGCAAATGATGCTGGTCATGATGCCGCTGATGATTTTGGCCATCGCCGTCACATTGCCATCTGCGCTGTCTCTGTACTGGGTTTACGGCAACCTGTTTACCATCGTACAAACGTACTTCCTGTATCGTGATAAAGGCAATAAGCTCACTCCCAAGGAGGGAACCTCCAAGTGAAAAAGGTGGTAGCTACGGCAAAAACGATAGACGATGCTGTGCAAAAAGCTTTGCTGGAATTGGGTGTACCGCGTGAAAAGGCGAGTATTCGCGTTCTGGAGGAGCCGAGCAGGGGCCTTTTTGGACTGATTGGGGCCAAGGACGCCAAAGTGGAAGTGGAATTCCATTTTGACCCGGTTGCACAGGGACGTGACTTTCTTCAAGATGTTTTGTCTAACATGAAGGTGAACGCCAAAGTGGAGACTCGTACTAATGAAGAGGGCATCCTGTTTGATATCCAGGGCAGCAACCTGGGAATTATCATTGGCCGCAGAGGGCAAACTCTGGATTCCTTACAGTATCTCGTAAACGTCGTAGCGAACCGTCATGCGGACAAACATGTACGCATCACCTTGGATGCGGAAAATTACAGGATGCGCCGCAAGGAAACATTGGAGCAGCTCGCTGACCGTGTCGCGAAAAAGGCTCTGTCGACCAGGCGGGACGTGCGGCTGGAGCCGATGTCAGCCGCGGAGCGCAAAGTAATTCACGCCTTCCTGCAAAAAAGAGCGGATGTCGTCACCTTCAGCGAAGGAGACGAGCCAAACCGATATATCGTCATTGCACCGAAAGAAGCCTCTCGTTAGGCTTCTTTTTTTGGCTTCGCTCGAAATAGACGGAGAACGGTTCGCCAGTTGGAGCGGGCGCGAGAGCGAGGAAAATCGACAAATTGCGACGTGCGCGCTTGCAGCGTGGCCGCCAAAAACAGTTGTCCACTGTGGATAAGCGCGGGAAGGGTTGAGCTTTTCGCAAAAAGATCATACTGTGGATAACGAGAACGGACAGCAACCTTGGACGGCGGGGTTGCTTTTTCTGGTTGGGGAAGGAGAGCGTGCAAAATTTGCACTTTCATTTGGAATTTTTCAGGGCGATCTGTTAAGCTAGTAAGTTAGTGGCTGACTTGTCTGATTGGAAAGCTTGAGGTGAAGGTCATGAAATTCGATACAATAGCAGCGGTTGCGACACCGATGGGCGAAGGCGGCATCGCCGTCATTCGGGTAAGCGGTGCGGAAGCGATCGACGTTGTGGATAAGATATATAAAGGAAAACAGCGGTTGTCCACAGTGGATAGCCATACGATCCACTACGGTCACCTGTACGATCCAGAAACGGGTGAACGGGTGGAAGAGGTGCTTGTGTCTGTGATGAAGGCTCCGCGTACGTTCACGCGAGAGGATGTAGTGGAGGTAAACTGCCACGGAGGAATCGTGTCCGTTGAAAAGGTGTTGGAGCTGATTCTGGATAACGGCGCCAGACTGGCGGAGCCGGGCGAATTTACGAAGCGTGCGTTTTTAAACGGACGCGTCGATTTGTCTCAGGCTGAGGCCGTGATTGATTTGATCCGGGCGAAAACAGACAGAGCGATGAAGGTGGCTTTGAACCAGGTAGAGGGCAAGCTGTCGCGGCTCATTCGACAGTTGCGCCAAAATTTGATTGAAGCCATGGCGCATATAGAAGTAACGCTGGACTATCCCGAGCATGACGTCGAGGAGTTTACGCAAAACTTCCTGCGCGGAAAATGCCAGGAGGTAAAAGGCGAGATTCAGCGGCTTTTGCAGACAGCCAAGCAAGGGAAAATATTGCGCGAAGGCTTGTCTACGGCGATTATCGGGCGGCCGAATGTAGGAAAGTCCTCTCTTCTGAACAGTCTCGTTCAGGAGGAAAAAGCAATCGTCACCGATGTGGCCGGAACGACTCGTGACGTGATTGAAGAGTACGTCAACGTGCGCGGGGTTCCTCTGCGTCTCATTGATACGGCAGGGATTCGCGATACGGAAGATATCGTGGAGAAAATCGGGGTGGAAAAATCGCGTCAGCTTTTGCAAAAGGCTGATCTTGTTCTGCTCGTCGTCAATTACAATGAGCCGCTCACGGCTGACGACTATGCGATTTTTGAAGCGGCAAAAGGCTTTCAGGTCATCGTGATCGTAAACAAGTTCGACTTGCCGCAAAAAGTGGACCTGGAAGAGATCAAGCGTCATTTCCCGCAGCAGCCGCTTATCATGACCTCCGCGCGTGAGGAGAAGGGGATCGACTTGCTGGAGCAGGCGATCGGGGACATTTTCTTCAGTGGACGCGTGCAGCAGGATGATTTGACCTATGTGAGCAATGCCCGTCATATTCAACTGCTTCGCCAGGCTGAAAAAGCGATTGACGAGGCGCTGGCCGGAATTGATGATTTGATGCCTGTCGACATGATCCAGATCGACATCAAAAAGTCGTGGGAGCTGCTCGGCGAAGTGATTGGGGAGAGTGTCGGCGAAGATTTGATCGACCAGATTTTCTCTCAGTTTTGTCTGGGCAAGTAATCGAAGCGAAATGGACGCAGCATAGAAGTATTTGGAGGACACATCGTCCTGTTTAAAAGGAAGTCGTGTGCGAGAGAGTCACTCACGAGTAAGGGGGAAAACAAAAATGAACGTTGTACCTGCGTATGAAGCGGGCTCGTTTGACGTCATCGTAATCGGGGCAGGTCATGCCGGCTGTGAAGCGGCTTTGGCGGCGGCGCGCATGGGCTGCAGCACGTTGCTTTTGACGATCAACCTGGACGCTGTTGCGTACATGCCGTGCAACCCGTCGGTAGGTGGACCGGCAAAAGGCCACGTCGTGCGGGAGCTGGATGCCCTCGGCGGCGAAATGGGACGCAATACCGATAAAACGCACATTCAAATGCGCATGCTCAATACGGGAAAAGGTCCTGCTGTACATGCTTTGCGCGCGCAGGCGGACAAATTCGCCTATCAGCATGAAATGAAAAAAACGATTGAGAATACGCCAAATTTGATCCTCCGTCAAGCGATGGTAGAGGAGCTGCTCGTCGAGGACGGTGTCTGTGTAGGGGTTATCACCCAGACAGGGGCGCGGTACAAGGCAAAATCGGTTGTTTTGACGACCGGAACGTATTTGCGCGGAAAAATCATTCTCGGCGATTTGCAGTACGAGAGCGGCCCGAACAACATGCGTCCGTCGATTCGCCTGGCCCATCATCTGAAAGAACTCGGCTTTGAAATGACGCGCTTCAAGACAGGTACGCCTCCGCGCGTGCACAAAAACAGCGTCGATTTTTCCAAAATGGAGATTCAGCCTGGAGACTCGGTGCCACGCGCCTTTTCGTATGAAACAACGGAGTTTATCATGGACCAGTTGCCTTGCTGGCTGACATATACCAATGAGGAGACGCACGGGCTCATCAATTCGAACCTGCACCGCGCTCCGATGTACTCGGGCATGATCGAAGGGACCGGACCGCGTTACTGCCCGTCTATTGAGGACAAAGTTGTGCGCTTTAACGACAAGCCGCGCCATCAAATCTTCCTGGAGCCGGAAGGGCGGAATACGGAAGAAATGTACGTGCAGGGCTTGTCCACAAGCTTGCCGGAAGACGTGCAGTTGTCGATGCTGCGTTCGATGGCGGGGATGGAAGAAGTCAAAATGATGCGCCCAGGCTATGCGATCGAGTACGATTCGATTGTGCCGACGCAACTGTGGCCGTCTTTGGAAACGAAAAAATTGCCTGGCCTGTTTACGGCCGGTCAAATCAACGGAACTTCGGGGTATGAAGAGGCAGCGGGCCAAGGGCTGATGGCGGGCATCAACGCAGCGCGCCGGGTTCAGGGCAAACCGCCAGTCATTTTGGGCCGGGAAGAGGCGTACATTGGCGTTTTGATCGACGACCTGGTGACAAAAGGGACACATGAGCCTTATCGTCTGCTTACTTCCCGCGCCGAGTATCGTCTGCTTTTGCGTCATGACAATGCCGACCTGCGTCTGACCGACATCGGCTACGAAATCGGCTTGATTAGCGAAGAACGCTACAAGCGTTTTACCGAAAAACGCCGCTTGATCGAGCAGGAAAAGGAGCGCGTGGAAAATACGCGCGTGCGTCCCGACATGGAGCATGTACAGGAAGTGTTGCGTGCAGCAGGATCGCCAGAACTGACAGAAGTGATTGAGCTGGCGCAATTGCTGCGCCGCCCGGAGCTGACTTATAGCCATATCGAAGCGATGGTTCCCGCGCCGCAAGCGTTGCCGGAGGAAGTGAAAGAGCAGGTAGAAATCCAGATCAAATACGACGGCTACATTAAAAAGTCTTTGCAGCAGGTCGAACGGATGAAAAAGATGGAGGAACGCCGCATTCCGGCAGACATCGACTACCATCAGATTTCCGGCTTGTCCAAAGAGTCGCGGGAAAATATGTCCAAAATCCGTCCTTTGAACATCGGGCAAGCGGCGCGCATCGCAGGGGTAACTCCTGCAGACATTTCCGTTTTGATGGTGTATCTGGAGTATAAACGCGCAGGTGCAGCGGAGTAAGGAGATCAGCCAAATGACCAAAGAACAGTTTGCCGAGGCTCTCGCAGCGCAAGGCATTTCGTTAACGGATCGTCAGAAGGAGCAGTTTGACCAATTTTTCCGTCTGCTTGTGGAATGGAACGAGAAAATGAATCTGACGGGCATTACCGAAGAGGGGCAAGTGTACATCAAGCACTTTTACGATTCGATCACGCCTGCCTTTTACTTCCCTTTTGACCAGGTAAAGTCGGTCGTAGATATTGGCGGCGGTGCCGGCTTCCCGAGCATCCCGCTGAAAATTTGCTTCCCGCATCTGAAAATGACGATTATTGATTCGCTGAACAAGCGCATGAGCTTTTTGCAGCATGTGGCGAGCGAATTGGGGCTGGCAGACGTTCATCCCGTCCATGGACGGGCAGAGGATCGCGGACAAGAGGCCGGCTATCGCGAGCAGTTCGATCTCGTAGTTGCCCGCGCTGTGGCACGGCTGAACTTGCTGGCTGAATTTTGTCTGCCATTTGCCCAGCCGAAGGGCCATTTTATCGCTCTCAAAGGGGCAGATATTACGACTGAGCTGAACGAAGCGAAAACGGCGATCAAAACGTTGGGCGGCAAAACGCGAAAGGTGGAGACGTTCCAACTGCTGGAGGACGCAGGGGAGCGCAACATCGTCATCATTGAAAAAATAGAGGCGACGCCGAAAAACTATCCGCGCAAGGCGGGGGTTCCGGCTAAGAAGCCGTTGGTATAGTAAGAGGATTGGAGAAGATCGCAGAGCGGGGCTGCGGTCTTTTTTTGTTTTGGGAAGTGGAGAGAGAGTTAGGGGAAGATGAGCGGGGATAAGGTGGTTTTTATTGTTTTAGGGGGCTAAGGGAGTTAAAGGGTTTTTGGTGGAGTTTTTTTGCTATCGGTCGTTATTGGTCGGGAGAGCGTAAGTCGGTATTGGTGGGATTGGAACGGAGGGGGTGGGCATGTGTTGTAAGTGGGGAGGTGTTTTTGAGCGAGGCGGGCGTGGTCTTGGGGAGTTAGAGTGGCTAGCGGCCTGGGGAACAGGCTGAAAAGCGGTCTGAAAAGCAGCCTGAAAACTTTTGGGGCTTTTTTGCTTAGGACAAAGTTCTTTTTCTTATATGGCTATGGTGCGCGAGGAACGATTAGCGCGAGGTTAAAGGGGATATGTGTGTGTAGAGAGGAAAATTGGAGTGTAGGTGGTTGTGGGGTGGGCGAGCAGGCAGACAGACAGGCAGACAGGCAGGCAGGCAGGTGGACAGCCAGCCAGACACCAGCCAGACATTCGGACCCATAAGCTGTTTTGGCTTGGTTGGCGAAGTTTTCTTTTCTCACGGCAGAACGTTTGGAACGAAGCGACTTACTCTCGTGAGCAGAGGCGAGTTCGGGTGGAGGTAGTCGTGGCCTGCGCGAGCGGACAGTCGACCTCCAAAGCTTCTTCGGTCCTTTATGAGAAGTCCTTTTACCCGCGACCAACCAACATTCGAGTCCTTACACGCCAAAATGAATCTACCGCTTAGGCGCATGCAGCTCTCTGAGGGCGCATATACATACGAGTAACAGTGACGATAACGATTACCGTTCTGAGAGGATGATAGATATGGAAGAAGCGTGGACTTCCCTTTTTCCACCGGAGCTTCCGACTATTTTGTTGCGGCTGTTCCTTGCCTTTTTGGCGGGAGCCATCATGGGGTGGGAGCGGGAGCGTTTTATTAAGGACGTGAGCAGGCAACGAGGAGCTGGCTTTCGGACTTACAGCCTCGTTTGTTTCGGATCTTGTCTGTTTGGACTGGCCTCCATTTACGGCTTTCAATCCAGCGGGGTGAACAACGATCCCGGCAGGGTAGCTGCACAGGTGGTTACGGGCATGGGTTTTTTGGGGGCGGGGGCGATCATCAAATTCAACGGCTCAGTGAAAGGCTTGACGACTGCGGCCGGGATGTGGGTGGCGTCGGCGATCGGACTGATGTTTAGTGCGGGCATGTACATAACGGCGATTGTGGCTGCATTTTTTGCCTACCTGACTCTGGACTTCCATCGGTTGTTTCCCAAGCTCTTTTCTGTCACCAAGATTTCACATCCTACCGATGAGAGCATAGGTGGGGAAGAGCGGGGAAAACACAGTGGCAAAGCCAATTTCTATGACCACGATCACGATTGATGTTTCACGTGAAACGTTTTTCGCAAGCAGGAATTGGGCGAAGCTTGCAGAATTACTAATATAAAAGAAAACTAAGTCATTTACAGAGAAAATGGCAATAGGTCAAAGGGGATTTTTCAAAACGATCGGATAGGCAATACGAGTCTGGCAGGAAGTGCATCGTGTAGTGCTTGGGAACCTTGTTCGCGGGTGTTGACCGCAATTCTCCAATGAAAATGGGGGAATGCAAGGAAGGGGGCATTTCTGCGTTAAGTGGCTAACGATCTGAAAGGCGAGGGGGACGGAAACTAGCTCTGAAGAACTAGCCTCGTTTCACAGTGGACACCGGACAGCAGCATCCACTTAACGGTATAGGGAAGACTCGATCAGTCCCATGCAACTCTGAGCGGCTGCTGGCAGCATAGCGGAGGGTTTTTAGCGAAAAAATGCCTGAAGCGGGCGCTGATGCACTTCGTCATGCCTGACAAAATGGCAAGGCGCGCGGACTAGCGAATGTGTATATGTTTTAACAGTCAATTCCAGCCGATATTTACACCAGAAAGACAAATAGCTTTTTGCCGAGATTCTGCCATGTGAATGGACAGGACCTTTTTTTCACGTGGAGGGATGTTTTTCGTTTTCACCACGCAAAAATTTGTACAGGATTGCCTGTTTAAGCAAAACGGTTGATTACAGACAGCTTTTGGCGTCGCAGGATTACTTTTTGCAGGTGATGATGCAAAGGCAGCGCAGCTAGTCGCGTCGACTTGGCGGCGAGGCTTGGAATGACTGATGAAGAAGCCCGTGCCGCTTGGCATTCAGTTCTTCGGCAGATGCTTAGAGAGCTGGAGTCTCGAAAGCTTTACGCACAGAGCAGCAGTGGTTTTACATTAGCGCGATGGAACGGGTAGAAGTGGGGGATTTTTCTATGGCAGTGAAGGATTCATTTTCTCGGATTTTTGGATTGACAGACAAGACAGATAATGAAGAAATCAGGCAGCTTCCAGTCGAAGAGATTGTGCCAAATCCATATCAGCCTCGAACGGTTTTTGATGACGAGAAAATCGACGAGCTGTGTCAAACGATTCGCACTCATGGGCTGATTCAACCGATCGTTGTCCGGGTGAGAGACGGCCGCTACGAGTTGATTGCCGGAGAACGGCGTTTGCGCGCAACAAAAAAGTTAGGCATGGAGAAAATTCCTGCGATCATCAAAGATTTCAACGATGCACAAACAGCTTCGATTGCCTTGATTGAAAATCTTCAGCGCGAAGGACTGACGGCGATTGAAGAGGCTGTTGCCTATCAGAAGCTGATCGATTTGCACGATTTGACGCAGGAGAGTCTGGCGCAGCGTCTGGGAAAAGGGCAGTCGACCATCGCCAACAAGCTGCGACTTTTGCATTTGCCGCAGGAGGTGCAAGATGCGCTGTTGACTCGCCAGGTGACAGAGCGCCATGCGCGAGCATTGATTCCACTCAAGGACGCGGAACTGCAAGTAAAAGTGCTGGCAGAAATCCTGGAGCGAGAGTGGAATGTCAAGCAGACAGAGGTGCGCGTCAAGCAGCTTCTGGAAGCGGCGGAAAATCCAAAGGCGGAAAAAGAGTCAAAACCGCGCTGGAAAGCATTCTCCAGAGATGCCCGCATCGCGATCAATACAGTGCGCCAGTCGATTGACATGGTCATGCAGACGGGCTTGCCAGTAGAGACGAACGAGGAAGACCATGATGAATTTTATCAATTCACCATTCGGATTCCGAAAAATAACAAGTAGGAAGCAAGTGTACGAAGTATGGTAGGCGAAGGGCTTAGCTGCCTTCTCTTCTATGAGAAGGGCTGTTTTTGCAAGAAGGGCGTAGTCGATTTCGGGTAGTGGCTTTTGGGCGAGATGGGCTTCGTCATGAGTTGTGGGCATGGTGAATCGTGTCCTAGCGAAAGCCTACGAGTTGAACACGTATTGAGAATCGCGGCCTTGCAAAAAGTCTGCGATTTGAAGGCGGTTTTGATCGTTGCCTTGCGCAAAGCTTGTGAGTTGAAGTTGCGTTGTGAATGGTGGACTTGGGAAACAGCTTGCGAGTTGAATAGCGTCAAAAATCGTAGACTTGGGAAAAGCTCGCCAGTTGAAGTGATATTCCGAATCGTGCCCTTGCGCTAAGCCTGCGATTTAAGGGCGGAGCGTTGCAAAAGTTGTCGAGTTAAAAGGGCGGCGAGAATGAAGGCTGTGAGAAAAGATTGTGGGTTGAAGTGCCGTCGTGAATGGTGATCTTACGAATAGATTTCGAATAGAAGCGGCGCTGTGAACCGTGGCTTGCCAAATGGTTACGAGCTGAAATGGCGTGTGAATCATAGCATTGCCAAAAGCTGACGAGCTAAAATGGCGTGCGAATCATGGCATTGCCAAAAGCTTGCGAGAAATGGCGTTGTGAATCGTGTCCTCGCGAAAGCCTACGAGTTGAAATGCCGTTGTAAATCTGGCATTGCCAAAAGCCTACGAGCGATAGTACCGTTGAAAACGATGTCCTTACAAAAACCTAACGAGTTGAAGTGACGCTGCGGATCATGCTTTTGCAAAAGCTTACGAACTAAAGTGCCGTCGTGCCCGCCCGCGTGACCTCGCGAAATCCATGCGAGTTGAAATCAAATCGTGTCCCGTACCCTTTAGAAAGCCAACAGTCCGAAAAAACGCCAAGAATCGCAACATAAGAGCATGAACGGCAACACCTGCCCCACTATACCTCTGTCTCTATAATAATAGATAATAGAGAACAGAAAGCCACTCCCATAAAAAAAGAACATATCAAAACATAAAACGAAAAAACGGCAAGGGCGTGGCGACAGGGTCGCCTTTCTTTTTGGGCAAATCCGAATGAGAAAAGTAATAGATCGGAGCAGCGAGCACTTACGACTGTGCCCGACTACCTGCACGACCGATTCTTTTTGGGAGTTTGCATGCGCGGCCTTGACCGTTTTTTCCAAGCTTTGCTTGCGTAAGAAGCATCTTTTTCTGGCAAAAAGGGGACAATCGGAACTGTTCGGACAAAATTAAGGACAAATTGTCTCAATATCAAAAAAACAGCGTACGGGCAAGCAATAAATCTGGTAACATGGGTAGTACCAAGCTTTTTTTACGTTTTGGGGTAGTCGTTGTTTCGCGATGAGGTTTCGTTTTGTGTATAACAGACAAGCTAGCGCAGCTTTTTGCTTCAGAAGGGGAAGTTTGGAACGGATGGAAGCCTGAAAAAGCTGTCCGAAAGCTTCTTCCTGGTTGGAAACAACAACCGCCATCCCGCAAAAAGCTTTTCCATAACGCTACCTGATACACACATTTCAGAGGCAACGTCACAGGCCCCACATTGAAAAGTTCTTAGATAGTTAAAGAATCTGCCCGGGTCCAGCCGGATCAGGCAGAGCATAGGCAGTTGAAGATAACCGATCACGAGTCTTTTGGCACAAACCAGATATTCTTGAAGGCGTTCCGGAAAGCTGGCGATTGTATCTTGCTAGGCAAAATCACAAGCTTTCCTACACGAGAAAAATGAGGTGGAGAAGTTGGGTAAAATCATTGCGGTTGCGAACCAGAAAGGCGGCGTCGGGAAAACGACTACGTCCGTCAATCTAAGTGCTTGTCTGGCCGCATTGGGGAAAAAGGTGCTGCTGGTGGATATTGATCCACAAGGGAACGCAACCAGTGGTATCGGAGTAAACAAAGCCGATGTCCGCTATTGTATTTATGATGTTCTCATTAACGACATCAGCCCCGTAGATGCGACTCTGCCTACCGAGATTGAAGGATTGATGATTATTCCGGCGACGATTCAATTGGCGGGAGCAGAAATTGAATTGGTTCCAACGATATCCCGGGAGGTTCGTCTGAAAAAAGCCTTGGAGGTTGTGAAGGACAAATACGACTTTGTCATTATCGATTGCCCGCCTTCCTTGGGAATTTTGACAGTCAACTCCCTGACTGCTGCTGACTCGGTCTTGATCCCGATTCAATGTGAATACTACGCATTGGAAGGGTTGAGCCAACTGTTGAACACAATTCGCCTGGTACAAAAGCATCTCAATTCGCAATTGGCGATTGAAGGCGTCGTGCTGACCATGCTGGATGCACGCACGAATTTGGGGCTGCAAGTGATTGAGGAAGTGAAAAAGTACTTCCAGGAGAAAGTGTACAAAACGATTATTCCGCGAAATGTTCGTTTGAGCGAAGCGCCATCACATGGACAAGCCATTATAACGTACGATCCACGCTCGCGTGGTGCAGAAGTTTATTCTGACTTGGCGAAGGAAGTGGTAGGGGTATGAGTAGAGGTTTGGGAAAAGGGCTGAATGCACTTATTACGTCCAATCTCATTGAAGAAGGGGAGCAAGTAAAAGAGGTTTCCGTCAGTGAGATTCGTCCCAACCCGTATCAGCCCCGTAAAGAATTCGAACAATCGGCTATTGATGAATTGGCAAACTCGATACGGGAACATGGCATTATCCAGCCGCTGATTGTCCGGAAAAGCATCAAGGGTTACGAGCTGGTAGCGGGAGAAAGACGCTTGCGTGCAGCGAAGCTCGCGGGCTTGAAGCAGGTTCCGGTAGTCGTCAAAGCCTACACCGATCAGCAGTTGATGGAAATTGCGCTGATTGAAAATCTGCAGCGGGAAAACCTCAATCCGTTGGAAGAAGCGGAAGCATATGAAAAGCTGATCGCGCACCACGATTATACCCAAGAGCAGCTTGCTCAGCGAATCGGAAAAAGCAGACCGCATGTAGCGAACATGCTGCGGCTGTTGCAACTTCCGGAAAGCATTCGAAAAATGGTTTCAGCAGCAGAGTTGTCCATGGGCCACGCTCGGGCGCTTTTGGGTGTCTCAGATGAGAAAGTGCAAAAGCAGCTTGCGAAGGATGTAGTGGAAAAAGGGCTGAACGTGCGACAACTGGAAGAGTTGGTCAAACAGTTGAGTGTTTCACGTGAAACAAAGAAGAAAAAGCCGGCAAAAAGCGAGCCAATTTTGGTTGAGCTGGAAGAACGGCTGCGCAGTCGCTTTGGAACCGCCGTGAAAATTAAAAAAGGCGCGAAACGCGGCAAGATCGAAATTGACTTTTATTCGCAGGAAGATTTGCAGCGGATCATTGAGATACTGAATGATGAGAAGTAAGTCCAGGAGGTAGTCATGGCGATCATCTATTTGGATAACGCAGCTTCAACTTGGCCGAAGCCACCCGGCGTGAAAGAGCGGATGGCTGAAGTCATCGAAGATTTTGCCGCCAACCCTGGCCGGGGTGGACATACCTTGGCGATGAAAGCGAGCAAGACCGTGTTTCGGACACGAGTGCAGTTGTCGCGGTTGTTTGGGATTCAAAACCCGAATAACCTCTTTTTTTATCTAAATGCGACACAAGCACTCAACCAGGCGATCAAAGGGTTTCTAAAGCCGGGCGATCATGTGATTTCTTCGTCAGTGGAGCATAATTCAGTGAGACGTCCTATTGAATATATGCGCCGCGTCCATCAGGTAGAAGCTACTTTTGTCGAGCCTAGAGGCGATCATCTTTTTCATGTTGACGATTTTGCCAAGGCGATCCAGCCAAACACGCGTCTGCTGGTCGTAAGCCACGCTTCCAACCTGACAGGTGTTATTTTGCCGATTGCAGAGTTGGGCAAACTGGCCAAAGAGAAGGGTATCACGTTTCTGGTAGACGCCTCGCAGTCGGCGGGAGTGCTGCCTATTCACGTCGAAGAAATGAATATTGGCATGCTGGCGTTTCCCGGGCACAAAGGGCTGTATGGTCCACAAGGGACAGGCGGATTGTATGTGCACAGCGACATTGATCTGGAGCCGTTGCTGCATGGGGGAACTGGCAGTCAATCAGAAGCGATTGAGCAACCGACTACGCGTCCGGACCGCTACGAGAGCGGGACGTTGAATACAGTCGGTTTGGCAGGATTACTGGCCGGGGTCGAATTTGTCCTGGAAAAAGGCGTGGAAAACATTCGCCAGCATGAATGGGAGCTTGCCAAGCAAACGATCACAGGTCTGCAGCAAATTCCTGGAGTAGAGGTGTACGGTCCGGGAATTGAAACAGAGCGGGTCGCAGTAATCGCGTTCAACATCGGGCAGGTGGATGCATCGGAGGTATCCTTTATTCTCGATCAACAATACGGAATCGCAACGAGATCGGGCTATCATTGCACGCCGCTGGGGCACCATACGGCAGGGACCGAGCAGCGGGGAGCGGTGCGGGCCAGTTTTGGGATGTTCAATACAGAGAAAGACGTAGAAGCTCTTATGAACGCTGTTAGAGAGATAGCATCGGCGTTTTCGTAAGGTAGCGGTAGGAGGACACACACGTGATCTTGTTAGGAACCCTGGTAAACGCTGGCGCCATCATAGTAGGAGCTTTGTTGGGGAGGCTCTTGACGAGGATTCCCGATTCGATCCGACATACAGTCATGCAAGGAATCGGGCTGGCTGTGATGATTTTGGGCGTCAAGATGAGCCTTGGATCGGGCAACTTCTTATTGGTGATCGTCAGCATTGTTTTGGGGGCAATTATCGGGGAATTGATGGGGATTGAAAAAGGCTTGAATCGTCTGGGGCACTGGCTGGAGCGGAAGGTTGGCGGCGGAAAAGGCAGTATTGCCACCGGGTTTGTAACAGCTACTCTGGTCTATTGTATCGGCGCAATGGCTGTTTTGGGAGCGATGGACAGCGGGTTGCGAAACAACCACGACATTTTGTTCACCAAAGCGCTTCTGGACGGCTTTTCCGCGATTATTTTCACTTCGACGCTAGGGATTGGCGTCATATTTTCAGCAGTACCTGTGTTTTTGTACCAAAGTGTGCTGACGTTGCTGGCTACCCAAATTTACAGTGTGGTGAGCCAAACGATGCTCGATGCGATGCTGGCAGAAGTAACGGCAGTGGGTGGCTTGATGATTATCGCGATTGGGATCAACATTTTGGAGATCAAAAATATCAATGTAGCGAACATGCTGCCCGCACTGGTGATTGCAGCATTGGGAGTTCCGATTAGCCAGTGGTTGTCCAGTTTTTTATAAGATGGCAAGATAGCGGGAAAAGACTTTTTCTGTGCGCGGGTAGCGTGCAGGAGGGGTCTTTTTTTCATGCAGGGCGATGGGGCGCGTAGAACTCAGGGCGGACATTTTAAAGATGGGAGCAGGCAAAGGCAAAGCTGTAGGGGGAGTCGGGGGTTCGGAGTAAAAGCTAGGGAGCAAGTAGGAAGAGTGGGGAAAGAGAAATGAAGCAGGACAAAGGGAAAAGGCAGAAAGAAGAAACCAGAGAGCATGACAGGTAGCCGTGCGCTGTGCCGTTTGAAATGACCTACTGCAAAAGGCACACACATAGCCATTTGATTTCAAGGGACTGTCCACAACAACTCGTAATAATAGTGTGAGACCAAGTAAACAGTAAACGGAGCTGCTGAGACTTACTTTTTTTGACGCGACGAACTCATTAACAAAAGACAGCAATCCAGCGGGCCATGCCACTGTAAACCATACAGCGAGGAACAACGGAGCGAAAGGAATGCGACATGTAAGTTTGGCATAAAAAAAACCGCTATCATCAAAAGAAAATGTCGTGCGATAATGACCATTAGAACGGAAAGCGTCTTGTGGGGAGAGAAAGTCAATGGTGGGTTTTATCGTCAATCCCGTGGCGGGAAATGGCAAAGGGAAGAGAGTATGGGAGAGGATAGAGCCTGCTGTAAATGGCTTAGGAGCGGTTTTTTCCGTGAGGGAGACATTGGGAGAGGGAGACGCGGAAAAGCTGGCAAAAGAGTTGATTCAAAAAGAGGGAGTAAATAAAATCATTGCAATAGGGGGAGACGGAACCGTTCATGGCGTGTTGAACGGGATCTATCAGTCCGGACAAGCATGCAAGTTTGGCTTGGTGCCGGCTGGATCAGGGAACGACTTTGCCCGGGCGCACGGCATTGTCAACGATCCGAGCGAGGCAGTGGAGCGAATTTTGTCAGAAAAAGCAGAAAGACGGATTGATCTGATGCTGATGAACGGGCGAATTGCTGCAAATTCGATTGGAGCAGGCTTTGATGCGCAAGTAGCGAAAGCGACCGATGCAGCGCAATATAAAGCGTGGCTGAACCGATACGGACTGGGTGGACTGGCTTATGTCATTTCCGTTTTACGGGAGCTGCGCAACTTCAAGCCGGGCCATCTGAGCTTGCAGGTCGACGGGCAAACGATCGACAAGTCGGGAGTTTGGCTTGTGACAGCAGCCAATATTCCGAATTACGGCGGGGGAATGAAAATTTGCCCAATGGCGGTCGCCGACGATGGCCTGACGGATATTTGCGTCGTCAGCAATGTAAGCCGGGGCGAGCTGCTGCGCGCCTTTTTGAAAATATACACAGGCACCCATGTCACGCATCCGAAAGTTTCCTTTTTCCGCGGGAGCCAGGTCACGATTGAAACGGCTGTGCCGCTCATGGTTCATGCCGATGGCGAATTGATGGGGGAAACCCCCGTTCAGGTGAAAATGCTTCCCGGTCAACAGGTGATTTTCGTCTAAAAAAAGAGACTTGCCATCCGCAGAGGGACCGGGCAAGTCAAAGAAAATGGCTATTGATTTGAAAAGGTCGAGGGAAGATGGTCAGTCGTGCAAAACACTATCCAAACGGTTCGGCGCAGCAGCGAGTGTCGCGGCTTTGGCCAAACCAGAGGCAATAATCTCGGCCATGTTCATGACGACGGCAAGTCGCGTGTTTTGGAGTACGAAATACTCCATGAAGCCGCCGACATTGACGATTCCAGTAATGTGAAACGTACCGACAGGCGGCAACTCCTTTTTGACCCCGGCACCTGGCTTTAGCGGACCGCTGATGACATTGATGTTGCCGACGTGGCTGAATTGGCCCAGACAGGCGTCTACGGCAATCAGTGTAGCGCTGGGGTGGTTCGTTTGGATGGAATCGAGTTTTTCCTTGAGATTCATCGCATGCACCGGATCGTCCAGCGTTCCGTACACTTGCAAATGACTGGGCGCGGCAGTTTGCAGCTTGGTTCCGACGAGCGGCCCAAGCGCGTCGCCTGTCGAACGGTCTGTGCCGATACATATAATTACAATGTCTTCATCATACGGTTTTAAGCGAAAGCGCTGCGCAAGGTGTCTAGCCAGATGATCGTCTGCGTTTTCACTGCGGTATTCCACTTTAAAAGGTGGCAAAGAACAGTTTTTGAGATTTTCAAATGTACTCATGGCTACCCCCACTCTTGCGGACTTGGCCTAAACGTTATAGAAGAGTATTCACAGTATAGTACCGGGAAGTCATTTTTATACCTGCTAATGGGAAGGTTGTGGAGGTTTTGAAAAATCAGCGAAGCTGGCAAGCCGGAAATTGAACGGGTAAAATAAGAGAAGCACGTCAGCAAAGCCTTGTGAAAAAGAAAACAAGGACACGAAGGAGGGAGAGGGATGGAAGGAGAGACTGTACTGATTGCATTTGATTCCACACAGCAAGCTTTGCGTGCAGAAATGCTGCTGGAGTACGAAGATATTGATATCGACACAAGACCGACGCCAAAAGAGATAACGGCTGGCTGTGCCCTTTCCATTGAGTTTCCTTTGCCTGACTATTCTCGCGCGAAAACGATCATGGAAGAGCAGCAAGTAGTCATTCGAGGATATTTTCGTCAGTTTGCTGGCCGATACCAGGAGGTTGACGAATACGGCAGACAGAAGGAGAGGACAGAATGAATACTACAAATGCAGAAGGCTTTTTTCAAAAGCTGTACAACCAAATTTACGACTATCTCACAGATGCCGACATGTGGGTAACTGTAGGGATGGTGCTGGCGAAAATTTTGGCGATCATCGTTGCCTCGCGTATCGTTGTTTCGTTGTTGCACGCGACAGTCAACCGCATTTTTCATCATCGCCACGGAGGCGGCAAGCTCCAACTGGATCAACGCCGTGTCGATACGATGCGCGTGCTCGTTAACAATATCATTCAGTACACGATTTATTTCCTGGCGATTTTGATGATCTTGCAACTGATCGGGATCGACTTGCGGCCTGTGTTGGTGAGCGCAGGGGTGCTCGGGCTGGCTGTCGGCTTTGGGGCGCAAAGTCTCGTGCGCGATATTATCACTGGTTTCTTTATCATTTTTGAAGACCAGTTTGCTGTAGGGGATGTCGTGACGATCAATAACATGACCGGGACCGTACAGGAGATTGGCCTGCGGATCACACGCGTGCGCAGTTGGACGGGAGAAGTATTTATTTTCCCGAACGGAACCATTACGCAAGTGACCAATTTTTCGCTGCAAAATACGTTGGCTGTTGTGGATGTCTCGGTAGCGTACGAGGAAAATCTGGGTCAGGTTGAAGAAGTGCTGAAAGAAGTGCTGGCAAAAGCGCAAGCCGAGCTGACAGATATCGTGGCGGAGCCACAAATTTTGGGCGTACAAGCATTGGGGCCGTCTGAGGTCGTCATGCGGGTGACTGCCGAGTGCAAGCCGAACACCCACCACGGCGTCAATCGCAACCTGCGGGCGATGATTCGCACCGAGTTTACCAAACGGGGCATTCAGATTCCGTATCCGAAAATCGTCGCGATGTCGGGCAAGGCACAAGGCCAAGCATAGAGTAGAGGGGAGAAGAGAGATGGAAAGGAAGCAATTTGGGCTGGGGGACATCGTACAAATGAAAAAGCCGCATCCATGCGGAACAAATGCGTGGAAAGTCATTCGCATGGGCATGGACGTGCGAATCAAATGTACGGGCTGCGACCACAGTGTCATGATCGGTCGTCTTGAATTTGAACGCAAACTGAAAAAAATATTGGTGCGCGCAGAGGAAGAGCCGAAAGAGTAAAGCAAAAAACTTTTGAAGGAACCGTCTGTCTTTTTCTACACTGTCCGTAAACAGTGGTGGAGCTGACCAAAAGCTTTCGCCACGCAGACGAAAGGGATGGTTAGGATGAGTGCCAAACGGTTGTGGATGCAATGGATCGCTGTGCTGGGGATGCTGCTTGCGTTTTCACAGGCGGCATGGGCGAAGGACGCAAGCAACTGGAAGATAAGCGTCTCGCCGACGGACAAAGCGACAGAGGTAGCAGCAGACGCTGTCATTACGCTGACGTTTTCCGGGACGGTCCGTTTGGCAAATTCGCGTGACATCACGGACAAGTCGTTGCTGTCCATCGTGCAGCTTGTGGACGAAAAGAAAAAGAAAGTCCCGTTCACAGCCAAGTGGAACAAGACAGCGAAAAGCATCGTGATCGACCCTGTGGGTAACCTGGAGGCGGGAAAAGCGTATCGCGTCACACTGCCCGCCAAAAAGCTGAAGGATGCGCGAGGGGAGCTGAACCCGGAGCTGTCCGCTGCGTTCACGACAAAAAAGCCCGTGGATAACATTGCTCCGCAGGCGATTATTTTGCCTGGTCATGGCGCCAAGCAGGTGAAGCTGGAGGAGAAAGTGACGCTGCAGTTTGCGGAGGAAGTGACTCTGGCAAGCGGAGGAGCACTCTCCAGCAAAACGGCGGCAGGACTTGTGCGCTTGACAGATGAAAAAGGCCAGGCTGTCCCGCATACCGTCACCTGGAACAAGAGCAAGCGAATGCTGTCGATCAAGCCAAAAGGAAAATGGCAGCCGCATACGAGCTATCAGGTCAGTCTCGCTGGCGGCCTGCTGCAAGATCAGGCGGGCAATGTGAATAAGTCACAATGGTCGAGTTTCACGAGTGGCGCGAAGTAATGGAAGTTTGGTTGTGGATAAAAAAAGGATGCAACCCGTAGCAAGCGGCGCATCCTTTTTTCCTTTTTGTACGATCAGATGTATCTCCCGGTGATTGTACTTTAAGGTTATGACCGATCATTTTCCGTCGGCTGCGTAGCCAGTCAATGATCTATGTGGAATGGGGAAGGTAAGATGCATGGTCGTGCAAGCTTACCTTCAGATAGGCCGGATGGCAGCGGGAAGCTTAGTCGCAGTCACAACCTACGATTACGAGAAGGATGAAAAGAACCAGGATCAGCGCGAAATCGTCGAAGCCGTTAAAGAGACCCACTTGCTAACACCTCCTACCCTAGTTTCAATACTCATGCTATGTAGGAACATGAAAATAGGTATGGGCGAATGCCCTGGTTCCGACGAAAATAAGTTATTCACACTCTATCCACAGAAAATGTGGACAACTTTTTGTCGAAAAATGCAAAACGGAAAAGGGGGTTGGGAATAAACAAGCTGTGGATAGACAGTTATCCACAAAATTATCCACAAATCTGAATTTTCTCTGGATAAATTGACTGTTGTTAGTAAATATTTAAAATATTTTTCTTAATAAGAAGGAATTTGGACGTGCAACAACGTAATTACACTAACTAGAAATTGGAAAAGATAAAGAGTAAGGAAAAGGGGCGATTGAGATTTGAAAAAGCAAGTGTTTGCATCAGTTACAGCTTTGGCTATTGCGTTTTCGGCCGTATCGGTACCATTTATTCCGTACAGCACGCCGGCAGTCGCTTTTGCTGCGGAAAAGCCAAATTATCAGACCCGCGCTGAAATTCCAGACCAATATAAGTGGAAACTGAATCATATTTACCCGACTGTTCAGGATTGGGAAAAAGACGTAGTCAAGGTGGAGGCTTTGGCGAATGCTTTTACCAAGCACCAGGGCAAGCTGGGGACTTCTGCTGCGGCGATGCTCGCTGCTTTCGATGATTACGTGGACATGATGCGGCTCAACGACAAGGCGTATGTGTACGCCAACATGTCGCTGGACGTAAACTCGGCCAACTCTGAGCTGCAGAAGCTGGCAGACCGCGCCGAGAAAATGTACACGCTTGTTTCGGAAAAAACGGCATGGCTCCAGCCAGAAATCGTTGCCATTCCGGATGAGAAAATGAAGAGCTTGCTCGCTGACAAGTCTTTGGCGCCGTACAAGCTTTTCATTGAGGACATGCTGAGAACCAAGCCGCATTCGCTCTCCACAGAGATGGAGGAGCTGCTGGCAAAATCCTCTCCGCTGGGCAATGCGCCAACCAACATTTACAGCATGCTGTCCAAAGATGTGAAGTTCCCGAAAATCAAGGATGAACAAGGCAAGGAAGTCCAACTGACGCGTGCCAACTTCATTTCGTATATGGAAAGCAAGGACCAGCGTGTGAGAAGGGATGCTTTCAAGGCATACTACAGCGCCTTGATTGACTTCCAGGATTCGTTCGCACAGACACTGGCAGCAAAAGTGAAGGCAGACAATTTCTACGCGCAGGCACGCAACTACAACTCTGCGCTGGAAGCGAGCCTGACGCCGAACAACATCCCGACCAAGGTGTACGATGAGCTGATCGACACGGTCAACGACAACTTGCCGCTGCTGCACCGCTATATTGCCTTGAAGAAAAAAATGCTCGGAGTGAAGGAGCTGCACATGTACGACATCTATGTGCCGATCGTTCCATCCGACGACAAATACATTTCCTTCGAGGAAGGGAAAAAAATCGTCACCGAAGGTTTGAAAGCAATGGGCGACGATTACGTGAAGGTGCTGGCGGAAGGACTGGATGGCGGCTGGGTAGACGTCTATTCGACCGACGACAAACGCACCGGCGCTTACCAGTGGGGAGCCTACGACACGCATCCGTACGTGCTTTTGAACCATCAGGGCACACTCGATGACGTGTACACCATCGCCCACGAGATGGGGCATGCGATGCAGTCGTACTACACGAACAAAAACCAGCCGTACATTTCGTCGAACTATCCGACCTTTACGGCGGAAGTGGCTTCCACGATGAATGAGACGCTGCTGTTCAAGAGCATGTACGCGCAGGCGAAGACGAAGGAAGAGAAAATGTATCTCCTGAACCACTACCTGGAGAACTTCCGCTCGACCTTGTTCCGCCAAACGCAATTTGCCGAGTTTGAAAAAGCGATTCACGACAAGGAGCAGGCAGGAGAATCGCTCAACGCCGAGGCGATCAAAAAAATCTACCTCGACATCAACAAAAAGTACTACGGCAAAGACATGGTTTCCGACGAGGAAATCGCGATGGAATGGGCGCGCGTTTCCCATTTCTTCAACTATAAGTACTACGTGTACCAATACTCTACGAGCTTTGCGGCGTCCCAGGCGCTGGCGAAACAAATCCTGGATGAAGGACAGCCGGCAGTTGACCGTATCCGCAAAAACTTCCTTGAAGCGGGCAGCTCTGCTCCGCCAATCGAAGTGCTGAAGGCAGCGGGCGTAGACATGTCTACATCGAAGCCGATCGAGCAGGCCATGGAGATTTTCGAAGAGACGTTGAATGAGCTGGAAAAACTGGTGAACGAAAAGTAAAGCGTTTAGCGCTGCATAAACAAAGCAAAGGCTCCCTGTCTGTAAGCGGCAGGGAGCCTTTTTTGGGCAATCAAAGGACTTTTCAGCTGCGAACTGTGACACAATAGCTTATGCCACGAAGAAACAAGAACAAGAACGTTTTTCTTGTTAGGACCGTATTTACGGGGACGTGGCTGTACGTCTAGCCGTACAAAATAAAACAATCCAAATAAACGTACTGCAAAGAAATCCGGTAATAGCCATGATCGTATCGTATTTGTGATAGTTGTACATGAATGATTGAGTCATGGAAAAGCCCCAAAGAAAGGTAGGAAATATAAGGAAATAATATAGTGGGTTGCCGGGAGTCAGTTTCACGTAAAGGACAGCAATGGCTGTAGAAACGAGAATGGCAATAATTTCGCTTTTCATCTCCTCATAACTGATGTTTATGGGAATATCACTGGCAAGCAGCATCTTGTTACACCAAAGGAGAAAGAACCATATGGCGATGATGCTATTCGCGCATACTAGCAAAAGTTTTTTTATCATTTTCCCTCCCACATAAAGTGACACATCATTTTGAGCTATTTAATAGGACGGAAAAAAAGGAAAAGGTTTCGTGCTTCATTCAAACGGTAACTAATAAGCAATCCCTACCCGTACACGCAAATAATCAGAACTGCCGAGCTGCCTGTACGTAAACTCCGCCGTATCGGGAACGGAAATTTGCATGCCATCTGCAGGCAAGTAATCGGCCTCGACCCGGTAATTGCCTGTGTAGCTGCCGTCAGGCAAATAGGTCGGGCACACAATCGTCCAGTCCAGTCCGGATTGTTGCAGGAGCAAGTACGCCTTGTGGTGCTCCTCGGCGGCCCTGGTCAGCTTTTGCCGCGATTCGCTGGACTGGTAGCGGAGCAAATCGGGGGAGACTCTGCTTTGCAAAATTCCCGCTGTGCCTACTGTGACAATTCGGGAGACGCCTTCCTGCTTCATGGCATGCAGGATGAGCGGCATGCCCTCCGACAGTGTGGTCGTGCCATCTGTGCCAAGGGCGCTGATAACGGCATCGACGCCCTGCATCGCCAGTTTGACGTCCTGTTCATTCAAGACGTTTCCCGTAAGCACGCGCACGTTTTCGGGCAAAGGCTGGGGGAGCTTGTCCGCAGAGCGCACCAAAATCGTAGCTTCATGGCCATCTGCCAGCGCGTGCCGTAAAATATGGCTGCCGACGCGGCCGGTGGCGCCGAAAAGCAAAAGCTTCATTATGTATTCACCTCATGAACATGAATGAGTGATCGGGTCAACAGTTTTTTTGCTAGAGCCTTTTGCAAAATTCACTTCTTGATTAGACGCGATAAATTCGAAGGAGTCCTTGCATGAAGAATTGTTATCAAA
>NZ_JBYTBG010000049.1:0-33403 GCF_058788915.1 Brevibacillus sp. FW301-21C12A | reverse complement strand
GACCTCACTCTCATCCCGCCCCTAAAGGGGGTGCTATCGCACCGTAGCGGGCTTTCTCGTTCGGAAAATCTGTAAAAAACGGACAACTTCACCCGGCTGCGCCCGCGCTCCGCGCACGGCGAAAATTCCGCCCGTCGTCTCGCCGTAGTAGGCGCGAAAGCTTTTGATGACGTGCGACTGGTCGTAGTAGCCGCATTGTACGGCCGCGTCTGCAAAGGAAGCAGCCTGCCCTTTGGCGAGCAGTTGCAGCAAGCTCTGAAACTGGATGATGCGGGACAGCTCCTTCGGCCCGATGCCGAGCGCCTGCTGGAACATCCGGCGCACATTTCGTTCGCTGTAGCACACTTTTTCCGCCAGCGCCGCAACCGACAGATTCCCCTGATGCTCGTACAGATGCTGCATGCTGGTCAACAAGAGCGCATTTTGCCGCATCCCGTCGCGGTTCAGGCTCTGCATCAGCAGCCGCTCCGCCCAGGCAATCCGCTGGGCCGTGTCCGCCGCGTCCAGCATTCCTTCCATCGCCCACAGCGCCTCGCTCCCCCAGAGGTCCTCCAGCAAAACGTGCGCAGCGCTGACCTCCGCCACCGGAAAGCGGAAAAAACGGTCGGCCTCCTCCACGAAAAAACGGATGCCGAACATCGCCTGCGGCTCTACCAGCGGCATGAGTTCATAGGCGGTCATCAGTCCGGTGACAAACGCGCCGCGCCCGAACGATCTCGCTCCCAGATCGAAAATGATGTCGACGCAGCCGTCCGGGATGACTCTGTGCAAAAGCGGCGTGCTCTGCCCGTGGCCGTGGAACTGCGAAGTCCAATAGCAGGCCACGTAATTCGCCAGGCTTTTGCTGGGCAAGTATTCGCGATAGCTGTACTGGTCGTCGGAGCCCGTCCCTTGCAAGATCGGCGGCTGGACTGGTTGGTATCGTCTCATCTCGTTCTCCGTTTCCGTTCGCATTTGCTTTTCCTAGAACATATTTTCCCCGCAATTGCCCAACTCCTGCTCACTTTTTTCCATTTTGCTGTATATGTTAGCAAGAATGGAACTTTGATCTTTGCAAAAAGGCGAGGTGTCTAACTTGATCTCCTCCTCCAAATGGAGCCTTCATCAGTTTTTTTCCAAAAGCCCGCACATTCGTCCGTATTTGCCCCCTACAGACTTGTACCAGCCCGCTCTGTTGGAACCTTATCTTGCGAAGTACACGACCGTCTACATCAAGCCGACGCGAACCCACATGGGCAAAGGCATCATGCGCGTCTTGCAAACGGCGGACGGCTACCAGTTTGTAAAAGAGCGTGGCGAGCCTGTCCGGGTTGCCTCGCTGGCGGAGCTGAAGCAGCAGCTTGCCCGCCAGTGTACCGAAAAAAACTACATCATCCAAAAAGGGCTGGATTTGGCTGAGCTGAACGGCCGCCCGTACGACATTCGCGTCATGATGATGCGCAACGGCCTCGGGAAATGGCAATATGCCGGGATGCTGGCAAAAGTAGCCGGAGCTGACAGCGTCATCACGAACGTCGCCCGCGGAGGCGGCTACGCCGTCACAGTCCCTCACGCCTTGTCCAAGTCGCAAGCGGTCGCGCCGGAAAAAATCAAGGAGGTCGTCTCCCGGTTGATCCGCGTCAGCCACCGCGTCTGCGCCCATTTCAACAAATACCGCCACAGCGCGCAAATCGGGGTTGATTTCGCCATCGACAAAGCGGGCCAGCTCTCGATCATCGAGGTCAACTACGACTTCCCTTCTCACGCCCTGTTTGCGAAGCTCAAGGACAAAACATACTTCCGCACCATCAAGCGGCTGCATTTTCAGTACAAAAACCGGGGGAAGCGCAAAAAGAAAAACGTTTGACGAATACGGCAGAAAACGCTGCGGATAGGGCTTTCAGATCGCCTCTGATTCTCTATCTTTTCTTTTTGCGGGTTGCGGGCAAAAAATGAGCAGAATGCTACGATTCTCTCAACAGAAGTTAATCGATTAACTGATACGTTTAACCAAGCGTTGGCAAAATCATCTTCATCGGCCTGTTTTCGGACATGTCCTTCCAGCAAAGCATCCAGAGCGTCCTCGACTGGAATATTCCCGTCGTCTACGCCAATCGCTGCATTCCGTTCGCCGGATTTCCGCTGCTGTACCCGGACTTGGTCAAGGCCAGCCGTCTAGGCACCGAGTATTTGCGCTCCAGCGGAAAGCGGCGGCTCGCCTTCGTCCACAAGCAATTGCCCGACCATCTGCTCCCTTATTTTCTCGACGGGTACCGCCAGGCGACCGGAAGCGCGGAAAAACCGTTGCTGCTGGAAATGGCCGATAGCATGGACCTGGCAAAAGACTGCATCCCGGCCCTGTTGCAACACAACATTGACGGCGTCTTCGTCCTGAACGAGCTGAGTGCCGTCTGTCTGACAAAAGCATTGGTGCAGGCAAACATCCGGATTCCCGAAGACATGGCGGTGCTGAGTCTGGGCAACTCCTTGATGTCGGAAATCTCTACGCCCGAGCTGACTTGCGTGGACTTGCACAACCGCGAGCTCGGGGTCAAAAGCGCCGAGATCATTTTAAGCCAGATTCGCAAAGAAGAGTTCGAACCCGTCACCATACTGGAGCCGTTCATCGTCGTGCGCAACTCCGCCTGACTTTTTCAAAAGAATAGCCGGCCGTTCGAAAACCTGGCTGCGCCACTGGCTTGGTTCAGCCTTGGTTGCCCTTTCTTGTACACTCTCCATCTGCGCAAAAAAGACTTCGCGTCTTTTGAGCTTTCGTTTCCCCTTTTAGTTAAACGTTTAACTACAACCGTTTTCCTCTGCCGACAAGCTTTCCCACATGTTTTTTTGCTGGTTGAGTTAAACGTTTAACTGAATGTTTTGCTCCATGCTACATACGTTTCGCAAACGCGTTTAGTTAAACGATTAACTAACCCTCTCTATTCGATAAGTGCAGAGCTTACTCGCTCTCCTTATATAAATTTTTCCCAAGGAAAGGAAGAACTGAAGCCATGAAGCAAACAGAAACGAACCACCTTGAACAAGTCCGTGCGATTTTCGCTATTTTGCACGGCAAGAAGGAAGCCGACCTGCTATTAAAAAACCTGAATATTCTGGATGTGCATGGAGAAACCGTCTACCACGGCTCCCTGCTCGTTTACGACAAGCGAATCGTCGCGCTCAATCCGGACGAGTCGGTCATCCAGGTCAAAGAAGTGTTTGACGGGCAAGGGCTGTATGCAATCCCCGGCTTGATCGATGCCCACCTGCACTTCGAATCCCAGCTCGCCCACCCGACAGCGCTTGCGGAAGCGATGGTGCCGTGCGGGACTACGACGATTTTTGCCGAATGTCTCGACCTGCTCAGCGCGGCTGGCGAAGACGGGGTACGCGCCGCGCAAAACTTGTTCCGCGACTATGACAAGCTGCCTTACCGCCTGTACGCTTTTGCTCCCCGCAAAAAGACGGCGGCTTGGGTGACCAAGGAAGTGCTGGAGATGGAGCCGGTCATCGGGTTAGGCGAATTTGAGTACTTCACCTACAGCAAAGGCGATGAGGACGATTTCCAGAAAGCGGCCTGGGTGCGGGCAAAAGGCGGCTTCATGAACGGACACTGGGGCCTGACCGCTCTGCCGGACATGGTGCTGAACTACTTGCCTGCGATCGGGGTATCCAACAACCACGACGTCTGGAACGGCGACGACATCGAAAAAAGCATTCGCTACGGTTTCCCGACGCAGATCAAGTTCGGCGTCGGCAGCAGCGAAGTCATCCAGACGCTGTTGCGCTCCATCGTCGACCGCAAGTTCCCGACGGAAAACTTCATGCTCTGCACGGACAATATTTCGATTGAACGCTTGCGGAAGCTGGGCCACATGGATTGGATCATTTCGCTTTGCGCCCAGATGGGCATCAGTCCGATCAAGGCGATAAAATGGCTTCCTACAATACCGCCAAGGCGTATCATATGGACGATCAGATCGGCTCTTTGACACCAGGCCGTTTTGCCGATATCGTTTTGACAGACAGCTTGTCGCAGATCAACCCGCTGTACGTCTTCAAAGACGGCGAACTGATTGCCAAGGACCTGTCCGTCATTCGCCGCTATGCCGATGGCAAGCGCCACGTCGTCAACGGCTTGTTTAAAGGCGTGTACGTCGAGCACGGCGCCGTGGCAACCTCCTGGCCCGCTCCGCTCCCCTACTTTGTCGTCGTCGGACAGGACAGTGCGGAGATGTGCTACTGCGCCAAAGAAGTGGACAAGTATTCGGGAGCGTGCATCGTGACCGACAACCAGACTAACAAAAGCGTACTGCCGCTGGAAATCTACGGCGTGATGGCAAACATGACCGCAAGCGAGCTGACCAAAAGCGCCGACGCGATTGACGCCGCGCTGGAGGAACTGGGCAACCGCAACGAAGGTGAGCCTGTCGTGAACAAGTGAACAAGCTGCTCAGCCTGTTTATTTCCTTGCATCGCTTCCGCTTCATGGAATAGCGGCAGAGTCGACAGATGCTCCGGTTTTTTGCCCGGCGTCCTCTCCCGCTTTTTACGTGAATCCTTTCGTTTAAAAAAGAAAGCGCTTTAAAAGCGCGGGCCGGGCCCCCCATGGAACATCCTCTCCCGCTGCCTGCGCAACTGCTGGGGGAACATCAAAACAGCTTTCGACTGCTCCCTCCTGGTCGCCTCGGCGTGCATCGGCCTGCTGTTCCTGGGCGAAATCATGTTCAAGTCGCCTTTTCGCGCACGGTACAAACCTGGTTAAAAAAACAAAAGCAAGCCGCACCAGTTGGTCGGCTTGCTTTTTCGTTTTGCGTCTTCTGTACGCTCAAGTCTGTGGTTATTCGTGCGCCAACGCCGCTCCGTTTGTATCGAGCATGGAGGTGCAATGCGGGCAGCGGGTCGCCTTGATCGGAATGGTCGTGATGCAATGCGGGCATTCCTTCGTCGTTTCCGGCGCTTTGACCACTTCCTGCTTGCGCTTGAAGCGGTTCAACTGCTTGATGACGATGAAGATAGAAAACGCGATAATCAGAAAATCAATGACAGAATTCAGGAAAAGTCCGTAGTTCAGGGTTGCAGCCCCGCCGTTTTTTGCTTCCGCAAGCGTATTGTAATGAACGCCGTTCAGCGCGATGAACAGATTCGTAAAATCAACTTTGCCCAAAAGCAGACCGATTAACGGCGTAATAATGTCGTTGACCAAAGAAGTCACGATTTTGCCGAAGGCTCCCCCGATGACAACCCCGACGGCCAGATCGAGCACATTTCCTTTTAACGCAAACTCTTTGAACTCTTTCAACATAACGATTCCTCCTTAATTTCCCATGACATGCCGCAAAAAATGCTGCACAAAACGCTCGTGGTCGACCTTCAGGCAAACTTGTACATTCGCAGCCTGGGCAGGACGAGCCCGCCTGTCGCCAATCGTGCGCGCGTCGCTTGCGCCCCCGGAAGTGTCGACTTCGACGTGCATCGGGACGGCCTTCACAAACGTCGGGTCAATCACGACGCCGACCGCCAGCGGATCGTGCAGGCCGCAGCCGCGCACATTGCCTACCGTCGCGTAAGCGTCCATGTACAGCTCGCACATATCGGCAAACACCCGGCTTACAGGCGTGTCACGCGCTCTCCATTCCCGCAGGTGCTCGCGCGTAAGCAGCGTCTGCATCGTCACGTCAAGCCCCACCAGTGTCATCGGGATACCTGACTGCATGACGAAAGCGGCCGCTTCCGGATCGGCGCAGATGTTGGCCTCCGCCACTGGCGTGCGATTGCCCGGCACGGTGACCGCTCCGCCCATCGCGACGACCTGCTCGATGAGCGTGACGATTTCCGGCGCCGCCATGATCGCCCGGGCGAGATTGGTCATGCTTCCGACCATGATGAGCGTAATTTGGCCAGGATTCGCCTTGATTGTGGAGATGAGAAACTGCGTGGCGCTCTCTGGCTGTGCGGCTGTCACGGGCGGCGGCAGGACGACATTGCCCAGACCGTTTTCGCCGTGGAACAGCCGTGCCTTGCCCGTCAGCTCGCGGACGATCGGACGGGCCGCTCCCTGGTAGACAGGGATGTCGGCTGCGCCCAGCAGCTCCAGCATTTGCAGCGTATTTCTCGTCGCTTCCTCGACGGTAATATTTCCAAACGTCGTCGTGATCCCGCATACCTCCAGGGCCGGGGAGTGAATAGCGTAGGAGATCGCCAACGCGTCGTCAATGCCCGTATCCACGTCCAAAATGACTTTTTTCACGATCGTCCATCCCCTTTCTCCGGCAGTTGCTGCAGTCCTGCGAGCACAGCCCCGGCTTTGATGCCTACGCACACGGCCGCGTCTGTGCCCACGCTTGGCTTCGCCCTCAGATCGGCGAGCAGGGCGCCGCGCGACAATTCGCTCTGACACTCGACCGCAAGCTTCATTTGCTCGACAAAAATGCGCTCAGGGGACTCGGCTGCCATAATCGCTGCCAGCGCGTGAACGGCAGAAGCTGTTTTTTCCGCGGAAAAGAAAGCCTCTGCCTCTGCTGCTGTCACAAGCCCAGCCGCCTTCGCACGCTTTGCCAACTCGTCTATGTACGCCTCCGCCGCCGACAGCGATTCCGTCGCGTCCAACGGAACGAACAGAAGCGGCAGCCGTGCTGCCAGGACGAACGCCGCCGCTTCCGGGTCCGCGTGCAGATTGGCTTCCGCGACCGACGTCACGTCTCCCGGCACGCGAATCGCGCCGCCCCGCACGACCAGCCGTTCAAGCGCTGATGTCCATTCGTGGTTCCTCGCCATTGCCATCGCCACTGTCGTCAAACGCCCCAGCGTCACCAGCGTGTACGGATTGGCCGAATCGTGCCTCAGCTCGGACAAAAATGACACGCCGTCACTGGTCGCAGCAGCCCCTGCCTGCGCGTCTGTTTCTCTGTGAAAAAGCGGCCGGCTCGCACCTGCCACTACCGGAATTGTTGCATTTGGCTGCACCAGCTCGATCAGCTTTTGCGCCAGCCTGATGCCGCGCTGCGGCTCTGCGTCGGTAACGACGATGCCGCTCACCTGAACGTTTGCCGATTGCAGCGCATACCAGAGCGCCAACGCTTGATCGAGCCCGCCGCTATAATCAATCAGCAGCCGCTGTTTTTGTGCCATGGCTTCCACTCCCCGCTCTGTCTCTCATTTCTCGTAAAATGTGCTGCCCCTATGCTATCTAAATCGGCTGAAACCGTCAAATGTCAACAAGCATCCGCCATCTCTCCTATTGCAACGAGCTGGAGACTATTTTACACTTAATCTTGGTTTCGACAAAATTCGTCAACATCCACACTTCAGGCTGGCCGAATCGATCGCGTTTCGCCCGTCTTTGAAAAAGGAGCAAGAGACATGCCCTCTGTGGAAAACAACGCAACCGACTTTCTTTCCCTCGCCAAGCAGCAGCTTGTCCACGCTATCATCCAAGCCAAAACAAAACCATATTTGCCCGTGTGGGGAGAGCTTTTTACTTCCTTGCGCGACATTGCCAGAATCGGGCGGCAGAGAGAGGAAAACATTATGCTCTACTTGCTGCAGCCGACTGGCTCCATGTGGTATTTGTACAAGGAAAACCGCTTTCACGCTGATCTGCCCGATCCTGGCATCTCGATCTCGCTGTCGCAGAAGCAGTTGATTGACGCCTTGCTGAAAGGCAGCTTTTCCCCGAAAATCCCGTCTGCGTAAACGGCCGGCCCGCTCTGTTCGCCGAGTGGTTTTTGCTCTGTCTTGCGGCAAACAAAAAAATCCCAGGATCGTTTCCTGGGAAGAGGTAGTACGGAAGTATTCTACATCTACAAACCTACAAGATCTAGCTGTATATTCAGGTAATTGTACCTATTCTATCCATTCAAAAAGCTGTGTGTTTCGTTGCGAGTCTGCTTCTTCTCCTGCTGCCAAATTCCCGCAGATTTACCCGCTTGAAAAAAAGAGGCGGCCCTCCTGCACAGTTTGGGTACCGCCATCCCGAACTTCCCCAAGTTCGTTCATATTGGAATTGTACTATGAAACTCTCTTATCGAAAAGTGTCAGGTTTTGTTTTATAGCGAAATAATGGGAAAAACGGTCGGAAAAGCAGAAAAAAAGCAAATCCCTGCCCCGTTTTCACGAGCAGGGATTCATTCCTACTTGGTATCCTTGCCGATTACGTCAGCAGCTCTCGGCCCAAATACGATGTACAAATAGACGTACTGGCTGACGCTCACTCTGGGAAAGACGAAGGCAACCCCTGTCTTCCCTGCGTACTGCCTGACCACAAACCGCAATTTGCCCGCTTTCAACCTTTTCAGGATGCGTGTCGCTTCTCGCCACGGTACGGAAAACTGGACGTTTTTTTCCATCAGCACCAACACCTCACCGCAGCTAGTATGCCCCGATTGGAAAAATTACACACTCATTCGTAGCGAAGCGCGTCGATCGGCTTCAGTTGGGCTGCCTTGCGCGCCGGGTAGACGCCAAAGATCACGCCAACCAAAGACGAGGTCAAAAACGCGTACAAAATCGGCGTCAGGCTGATCGAGGTCGCAAGCGAGCCGAGCTTGCTGATGAGGAGCGCGGCCCCTACCCCGATGGCAATTCCCAAAATGCCGCCAATCAGGCTGAGCGTAACCGCCTCGATCAAAAACTGGCGCAAAATATCCCGGCGCTTGGCCCCGATCGCCTTGCGAATCCCGATTTCGCGCGTGCGCTCTGTCACGGACACGAGCATGATGTTCATCACCCCGATCCCCCCGACGATCAGCGAGATCGCCGCAATGCCGGACAAGAGTGCCGTCATCGAGCTGGACACTTCCTGCGCCGTGCTGAGAATATCCGATTGGGACGTAATGCGAAAATCGTCTGCCGCTTGCGGCCGCAGGTTGTGCTGGGCGCGCAGCGTCTGGCGAATGTCCTGCTGCGCCGCGTCCATCGTGTCGGAGGACGCGGCCGAGACGTAGATCGTGCCGACGTTTTTGCCGCCTGTCAGACGGCTCATCGCGGTCGTAATCGGAATGAGAATCCTGTCGTCGTTGTTCGTCATGCCGGAGCTGCCCTGGCTTTTCAGCACGCCGATGATCGTAAACGGCACGCGATTGATCTGCACCGTCTGCCCCACCGGGTTCGTCGTCGTGTCCTTGAACAAGTTGCTGACGACCTCCGTCCCTACGACGGCGACGTTAAACTGCCGCGTCACCTCGAAGTTCGTGAAAAACCGGCCTTGTGCCACCTCTGCATTGCGCACGCGCAAAAAATCGGCGGTTGTCCCCTCCAGCATGCTGGAATAGTTGTTGCTGCCCCAGACGATCTGGGCACGGCCGTTGACGCTCGGGGCGACGCCCGCGACCGATTCCTTTTCTGCGATCGCTTCTGCGTCGGCCAGCGTCAACGTATTCAGCGACCCGGCTCCCAGGCTGACCCGGCCTTGCGTCGCTTGTCCTGGCGAGACGATCAGCAGGTTGCTGCCCAGGCCGTTGATCTGCGAGGCGACAGAGGAAGACGTGCCTTCCCCGATGGCGACCATCGCAATGACGGCCGCGACCCCGATGATAATCCCCAGCATCGTGAGCACGGAGCGCAAGCCGTTTGCCCGGATGCTGCGAAACGAAATGCGTACACACTCGATCAAGCTCATGTTCTCACTTCCTCTGCCCACGCTCTTCTGCGCTCTTTTACCACTTCATTGGCGATGATCTGGCCGTCGCGAAAACGGACAATCCGCTTGGCATACTCGGCAATATCCGGCTCATGCGTGACGAGGATGACGGTTTTGCCTTCGTCGTTAAGCCGCTGGAAAATGCCCATGATCTCTTCGCTCGTCCTGGTATCCAGGGCGCCAGTCGGCTCGTCCGCCAGCAAAATGACCGGATCGTTGACCAGCGCCCGGGCAATTGATACCCGCTGCTGCTGGCCGCCCGACAGCTCGTTCGGCTTGTTGTTCAACCGCTCGGCCAGCCCCACGCTGGTCAGCGCCCTGATCGCTCTCTCCCTGCGCTCTTTGGCGGGCGTGCCGCCGTACAACAGCGGCAGCTCCACGTTTTCCACCGCTGTCGTGCGCGGGAGCAGATTGAAGTTTTGAAAAACAAAGCCGATTTTCTGGTTGCGAATCTCCGCCAGCTCGTCATCGTGCGCCTCGGAAACAGGGTGGCCGTCCAAGTAAAACTCTCCCGCCGTCGGCTTGTCGAGGCAGCCGATCACGTTCATCATCGACGATTTGCCCGAGCCGGACGGCCCCATGATCGCCACGAAGTCGCCCTCTTCAATCGTCAGGCTGACGCCGCGCAAGGCCAAAATTTCCTGGTCGCCGATCTGATACTGCTTTTTCAGCCCTTCAATTTGTATGACTGGTCTCATCTTCTCATCGTCCCCTCATCTGGACGACGCCTCCGCCACCTGGGAAGCCGCCAAGGCCGGGCATTCCGCCTCCCATTCGGGCACCGTTCTGATTGGACGTCGACGAGCTTGTGCTTGTGCTGATCGGAACGACGACTCTGTCCCCTTCCTTCAAACCTTCCAGCACTTCTACGCGATCCGCCGCAAAAAATCCGATCTTGATCGGCACGAACTGGTACGGCATGGAAGCCATTCTGCCTTCTCTTGCGCTTGTGCGCTCGCCCGTCTGCCCCGCTTGCCGCTCTGCTCCCGCCTCCGGCTTGGCCTCGGACTTCCCGGCTGCAGATTGTTCGGTCGCACCGCTCTCGGCTCCGGCGCTGTTTCCGCTTCCGGACATCAGGTAGACGCCGTCCTTGCCGTTTTGCGTCTGCAAAGCATAGGCCGGTACGTACAGCACATCCTTGTGCGTTCCCAACTCGATCGTGACGTTCATCGTCATCCCGATTTTCAGCTTGCTGTCCTTGTTGGTGACGGAGAGCAGCACATCATAGCTCGTGACACCGGAGTCTGTCTTCGCCTCCGGGTAAATCAGCTTGACTTTTCCCGTAAAAGTTTCATCCGGATACGAGCTGGTCGTAAACGACACGGGCAAGCCTTCTTTTACTTTTCCGATGTCGCTCTGGCTGATCTGGGCCAGCACCTCTAGCTCGCCGGAGTTGGAATTATCCATAATAATAAAATCATTGCCTGGAATTTCGCCGACATTGCCGTTCAACTGGACGATCACGCCGTCCATCGGCGCCCGCAGCGTCACGGCGTTCAATGCCTTTTGCGCTTTTTGCAGTTCGGCCTTCGCTTGCTCGACCGCAGCCTTCGCCGCGAGAATCGTCGCCGAATCCGGCCCTTCCTGCGCTTCTTTCAACGCCTCCTGTGCCGTCTGATAGGAAGCGAGTGCCTGCTCGACCTTTACGCCAGACTGCGAGCTTGTCTGCCCCGCCGTCAGCACAGCCGAATTGTAATCCCGCTTCGCCTGCTCCAAAGCGTCTTGCGCATTGTCGTACTCGGTCTGCGAGATCGCGCCCGCCTCAAACAGTTTCTTTTGCGAATCAAACGTCTTCTGGGCGTTGTCGAGATTCGCCTTCGCCTTGGCTACGTCGTTCGTCGCCTTTTGCCCGTCGATATTTTGCTTCGCCAGCTCCAGCTCGTTTTTCGCCTGGGTGACAGCCGCCTGCAGCGAGCTGATTTCCGCCGCGCTCTTGCGCTTTTGCGCATCCTCCAGCTTCGCTTGTGCCGATAAAAGGTTCGCCTGGGCGTTGGTCACCTGGATTTTGGCGACGGAATCATCCATCGTAGCCAGTACCTGGCCAGCCTTTACATGGTCGCCGATTTTGACCTGGATCGTCGAGATGGCATCTTTGGCGTCCTCTGCGTCTGAAAACGAGAGCGAGGACCGCTTGGAAGCCTGCACAGTCCCGGACGCCAGCACGGTTTCCGAAACATCGCCCCTTTTCACCGTGACGACCTGATACGCCGCCTGTGCCCGTTCCGGGGTCAAAAGCGTCCGGTAGCCGAACACGCCCCCTCCTGCGATCACCGCGACAGCCAGTCCGACGATGATCCATTTTTTCTTGCTATTTCGCGCCCCCGAAAACAACGTCCGCTTTTTCTCCGATTGCGTCACACCAAATCCTCCTGCCATTTGCGTAATGACTGGGAAGCTGCTTGTCTTCCCTGTTGCGATCAATATACGGAACGAATGCGTCAGGGAAAAGTCAGATGGAAGGGAGTGGTGTGAAATGTCGTCACGGCTGGTTCCGCAGCTTTTTCACTTCATGTTCGGTCATGTTCGGTAGAGGGCAACTGTACGAAAAATCGACCAGCCAATTGGTCTGGTCGATTGCGTATAATTCGTGGCTAGGCGCGCAAAAGCAACGTAAACGTACTCCCTGCCCTGCTGCTTTCGGACAGCAGCAGCTTGCCCCCCAGCGCCTGCGCGATCATTTTGCTGAACGACAGGCCAAGGCCGAGCCCGCGGACGAGATGCTTCTTTTCCTCGCCCCGGTAAAAGCGCTCGAAAATAAGCGGCTGCTCCGCTTCCGGGATGCCCGAGCCTGTATCTTTGACATCAATGCGAATTTCATCGCCCGTGCGAGACAGGGACACGACGATCTTTCCGGCCGAGTCCATCGCCTGCGCGGCGTTGTTTAACAGGTTGTACAAAATTTGCTGCACGCGCAGCGGATCGGTGCTCGCGATGATCGGCTCCTCCGGCTTGACGATGGACAGCTCAATCTGCTCTACCTCCTGCACGATCTGCCACTGATGGGTAATTTCCTGCACCAGCTCGTACATGTTTTGCTGTTCGCGGCGAATGCGGATGTCGCCGACGGCAAAAGAGTTGAAGTCGAGCAAGTCCTCGACCATTTTTTGCAGGCGGACTGTCTCCTTCGAGCAAATCTCCAAAAACTCTTTGGCCTCCTCGCCGCCGACGATGTCGTCCTTGACCGCCTGTACCAGCCCGCTGATCGACGTGACGGGCGTTTTCAGCTCATGCGTCACTCCGGCCAACAGCTCGGTGCGCATCAGCTCCAGTTGCCGCAGGCGATCCGCCATTTCCTTGAACGAGTGGATCAGCTCGTAAATCTCATCCTCGCGCCTGTCTTTTTCCAGATGAATGTCGTAATTGCCCATGACGATCTGCTTGGCCGCGTCTGCCACTTCCTTGATCGGCGTCGACAGCTTTTTCGTCAGCAAGTAGATGACCAGCCAGCCCAGCAGGCCAAGGCTTATCAGCATCGTGAACAAAAGCTGAAACTCCGTCGTGCTGCGGGTCAAATCCTGCATGGGCGTAAACAGCATGACCCAGCCCACCGTTTGCTGGTTGACCTGGATGCTTTTTTTCACAAACAGCAGCTTTTCTCCCCGGTCCAGCTCTACCTGCGACATGCTCTCATCCGTTGCCACCAGATCGCGGGCCATCCGCCTCAACTCGGAGCTGAACGGCCCCGGCCCGCCAAACACCGCGCGATGATCGGCATCCAAAATGACCATGAACGGCTTGTAATTGACGCGCAGCGACTCCTGGCGGCTGTCGAGCAGGCGGAACAGGAAAGGCGCCGTGATGACCCGCCCGTTGGCGTCGACCACCCGATCCGACACCTCGGCTGCCATCAGCCGCATGAAGTCCAGCCGTTTTTGCTTTTCGCTGTAGTTGATCCAGTAGCTGGACGCGATGCCGATGACCAACAGGCCGATGCAGAGCGTGATTAAATACCGCGTCGTCCAATAGCGAAACAGGGAGATGCGCTTTTTCTCACTCATAGACGCAAAGCTTGTAACCCAAGCCACGGTACGTGCGGATTTCCCCTTCGGACGCTGGCCAGTTTTCCAGCGATCGGCGGATGCGCTTGATCGCCAGGTCTACGGCGCGGTCGCTGCCCTCGTAGTCCATGCCCCACACTTGCTCGATCAGTTGCTCCCGCGTAAACGTCTGATTTTTGTACTGGGCGAGAAACAAAAACAGCGACAAGTCTTTTGGCGTAAACGCCAGCTCTACGCCGTGCAGCGTAACCGTGTACGCCTTGAAGTCGATTTTCAGGCTGCCGAACTGCTTGACCTGATCTCCCTCGATAATTTGCTTGGAGCGGCGCAGCACCGCCTTGACACGGGCCACGACTTCGTCGGCAATAAACGGCTTGGTGATGTAGTCATCCGCTCCCTGATTCAGCCCTGTAAGCTTGTTGTCGATATGCCCGAGCGCCGTCAGCATGATGACGGGGCAAGAGCTTTTCGACCGTATGTATTCTAAAATGCTCCACCCGCTCCGGCCCGGCAGCATGACGTCGAGCAGCACCAGGGCAGGATTGAACGAATCGAACTTGCGCTGGGCCTCGTCCCCGTTAAACGCCTGTTCGACGCAGAACTGATGTTTTTCCAGGTACGCCTTCAGCACCCGAGAGATGGGCAGCTCGTCTTCCACGATCAGGATGTTTGTCATTCCAGTTTCTCTCCCCTCGAAAACGGACAGGTCTTCCCCCTTTAGCGTAGGACATGAATATGTCAGGCAAATGTCTGGAACATGAGCTTGCGCATCAGTAAAATGAAGGAAGCCGTAGCAAACAGGGAGGTTTTACTCATGAAGCGTTTGACACCGGAAGAAAAAAACGGTCTGTACAAGGCTATCAGCAATCGTCGCGATATACGCACGTTTCGCCCTGATCCAATCCCGCCGGAAAAAATTGCCATGATTTTGGCCGCTGCCCATCACGCCCCTTCCGTCGGATTCATGCAGCCGTGGAATTTTATTCTCGTAGAGGACGAGCCGACCAAGCAGGAGTTGGCAGACTGTGCGGACAAAGAACGGCGCGCGCTCGCCATCCACTACGAGGGAACAGGGCGCGAATCGGCTTTTCTGGCGCTGAAAATCCAGGGCATCAAGGAAGCGCCGCTCACCATCTGCGTCACCTGCGACCCGACGCGGGGCGGCGATCACGTGCTTGGGCGCAATTCGATTCCCGAGACAGATATCATGTCGGTAAGCTGTGCCATTCAAAACATGTGGCTCGCGGCATATGCGGAAGATTTGGCGATGGGCTGGGTCAGCTTTTACAAAAAGGCGGACGTCCGCCGCATCTTGAACATCCCGCCGCACATCGACCCTGTCGCGTTGTTGTCCATCGGCTATACCGATCATTACCCGGATCGGCCGCTTTTGGAGCTGCACCAATGGGCAAAGCGGGAAGACTTGCAGCAGTTGATCTATCGCGGCCGCTGGGGAAACAGCCCGTCCGGCAAACAAAATGGACTGCCCGATGAACAGGCAGTCCCAAGGAAATAGAGAGGGTAGTACGTGAATCGCGGTATGTTCCTGACGGCCGCAAACCGCGTGAAAGTTTCAGTTTCAAGCCGACTTGCGCACATGGAACTAGGAAGTTGGGAAATATCGCCCTGAGCCTGGTTGCGCCCGTCGGCTTTTTCTGGTTCGATCTCTACAAAAGCGGCAAGCCCGCAAGCCCCAATGTACTATTTCTGCGGGCGCACCCGGTTCGTCGGGATCGCGGCGAGCGGATCGTCCGGCCAGTAATGCTTCGGGTAGCGGCCTTTCAAGTCTTTTTTCACTTCGAAGTACGCCTGCTGCCAAAAGCTGGCCAAGTCTCGCGTCACCTGCACCGGACGCTGCGCCGGGGAAAGCAGATGCAGCGTCAGCGGCACCTTGCCCCGGCCGATGCGCGGCGTATCCTGCCAGCCGAACAGCTCCTGCAACCTGACAAACAGGCAAGGCGCGGCAGGGTCGCTGTAGTCGACGGCGATTTTCGAGCCGCTCGGAACGGTGATATGCGTAGGCGCGTACTCATCCAACTGCTGCCGTTCCTCCCAACTCAGCATCCCTTCCAGCACCATAGACATGGACAGTTGCTGCAACTCGTCTTTTTTGCGCATGCCGTACACATGCGGCGCGAGCCATTCCTCCAGCGTGTCGAGCAAGGCTTCGTCATCTGCCCGCGGCCAGCCCGGCACAATCCCGCTCATGAACTGCAGCCGCTCCCTGAGCTGGCGGGCGTGACGGCTCCACGGCAACAGCTCCAGCCCTTCCGTCCGGATGCCCGCAAGCAGAGCTTGCAACACCTCATCGGCTTCCGCTTCTGCCGCCACCTCCTGCAAGACGAATGCCCCGAGCTTTTTCCGCGTACGCGCGCGCACGGCCTGAGCGGAACGGTCCCACCAGACAGACGTCTCCTCTGTGATCTGCCCGGACCAGTCGCGGTACAGGTCGCTTTCCTCCACCGCTGCCGCGAGCATGATCCGGCTGTCCGCCCCCTGGTCGTCGAGAAGCGGAGCTACCACGTACGGCGCAAAAGCCAGAGGCTGCTCAACGGCAAACGTCGCGCCGCGGCCATTTCGCAGCAAGTAGCGTCCATCTCCCCTGCGCTGGGCGATCCTGTCCGGGTAGGCAAAGGCGAGCAGCCTGCCCGTCTGGCTGACGTCGGCCACGTTTTCAGCCGTGCTGGCGCTTCCCCACTGCCGCTTGAGCTGCGCAGCTTCGCTCCACAGCCGCCGACACAGCGCTTCATCAGCCTGCCCTTCCGCAAAAGCGCGTGCCCCGCCTTGTTTTCCCGCGACGAGCTGCAACAGCTCCACCCGCGAGCTGATATCCGCATCGGCAAAAGCCGCTCGGCCCCGGGCGATATCCCGCTCCTCGAGCAGCACAGCCAGCTCGCACGCAATCGCTCCGAGTCCGAGCTCGCCCGCTTTTTGAATCATGTGTCCAAGCCTTGGGTGCAGGCCCATCCCGGCCAGCACCCGGCCGTGCGCGGTAATCTGGCCGTGCCCGTCCAACGCCCCTAACTGCTGGAGCAGCTCCCTGGCCTGGGCCAGCGAAGCTTTTGGCGGAACATCGAGCCATTGCAGCTCCTGCACGTCACCCACGCCCCAAGCTGCCAGCTCCAAAGCGAGCGGGGCGAGGTCTGCCTCCGTCATTTCCGGTGGCTCGTGCGCTACGAGCATCCGGTCCTCCTGCTCCGTCCACAGCCGATAGCAGACACCCGCGTCCAGCCTGCCCGCTCTCCCCCTGCGCTGGTCGGCTGCCGCCCGCGACACTCGGACCGTCTCCAGCCTCGTCATCCCGGTGCGCGAAGAAAAGCGCGGCAGCCTTTTCCAACCGCTGTCGATCACGATTCGCACGCCCTCGACAGTCAGGCTCGTCTCCGCAATCGAAGTGGCGAGCACCACTTTTCGCTCGCCTGCTTGGCCCGGCTGAATCGCCGCATCTTGCTCGTGCTGCGCAAGCGCCCCGTACAACGGGTAGACGCGCACGTTTGCAGCAAGCTCGCTTTTAGCCAGCAAAGCTTGCGTCGTGCGAATTTCTTTGGCTCCCGGCAAAAACACGAGCACATCCCCTGCCTCCTCCGCCAATGCCGACAAAACGGTGCGGGTGACTGCCTCCTCGACCGCGCCAGTCCACGGCTTTGGCAAAAAGCGCGTCTCGACCGGAAAAGCTCTGCCTGCGCTCACGATGACGGGAGCATCCCCCAGCAGGCGGGCAACTGGCTCTGCCGCAAGCGTGGCCGACATGACCAAAATCCGCAAGTCTTCGCGAAACAGGCTTTGCGCCTGCAAGCTGAGCGCCAGTCCCAAATCCGCATGCAGGCTCCGCTCGTGAAACTCGTCGAAAATGAGCAGGCCGACGTCTGCAAGCTCGGGATCGTCTTGTAGCATCCGCGTCAATATTCCTTCGGTTATCACTTCGATTCGCGTACGCGGGCCGACTCGCGTATCGTGCTTGACCCGATACCCTACCGTCTCTCCCACTTGCTCGCCAAGCTGCCGCGCCATGTAGCCCGCCGCCGCTCGCGCTGCCAGCCGCCGCGGCTCCAGCATGAGAATGCGCTTTTTTACGAGCCAGTCCTGCTCGAGAAAAACGAGCGGCACCCTGGTCGTTTTCCCTGCCCCGGGAGCGGCGACCAGCACGGCGTTGTTGCTTGCCGCAAGCGCTCCGGTCAACTCCGGCAGCACCGCATCAATAGGCATTGCCTTCATCTTTTCACCTCTTGTCCGTATCCATCTGTAACCATCATACACGATCAGTGGGCGAGGAAAAGAAATTGAGAAATGACTGAATAATCATTCAATAGTATAATGAGCGTATGTTCATTTGGCAGATAGAAAAGTCCGATTAGAAAATGGAGGTGTCACCGTGGTAGAAGTCCATCAGCACGAAGATGTCCTGTGCCTGGAGGGGATTGTACAAAGAGCGGGCCGCGAGTGGGGAATCCAGGTGTATGTCGTAGACGGCATGATGGTCGATACCGGGCCGCAAACACTCGCAGCCGGCCTGACCGACCGCTTTTCAGCCGCTTCCTTCGACGCTGTCGTCCTGACGCACAGCCATGAAGATCACAGCGGAAACGCAGCCTGGCTTGCCAACAGCAAAAACGTCCCCATCTACGTCCACGAAAAAGGGGTGGAGCTATGCTCCAGACCCGCCGACTATCCGCTGTACCGCCAGCTTGTCTGGGGAATGCGCGAGCCTTTTGCCGCCCGGCCGCTCGCTGAAACGTTTCACTCCCGCACCATCGACTGGGAGGTCATCTACACTCCCGGACATGCGCACGACCACGTCGCCCTGTTCGACAAGCAAACAGGCCGCCTGTTTTCCGGCGACCTTTTTCTCGGAACGAAGACAAAAGTAATTTTGCGCGACGAGTCCATTCCGCTGTTGATCGATTCGATTCGCCACGTCCTGACCCGCGATTTTCGCGCCATGTACTGCGCTCATGCGGGCTACATCGCCAAAGGGAAAGATTTGCTTGCGCGCAAGCTGGACGATTTGCTCCAGCTACAAGGGGAAATCTTGCATTTGCACGGGCAAGGGCTGACTGTGGCGGAAATCAACGCGCTGCTTTTCGCCAAGCCGTCGCCGATCATCGCCGTGTCCGAAGGCGAATTTGACTCGGTGTACATCGTCACTTCTGTGCTCGCAGGGCATCCCCAAACGGAATCGAAGTCAATCGTCTAGCCCTGGCCAAGCTGCCTGACAACTGGCCGAGATGGTGCCCCATATGCGCGACGTAATCCTCCATCAGCCAGCGCAGACTGACCGTCGTGCCGTCGGCCAATATACAGGCATGCTCGCAAGCGGCGGGCGGCATCGCGGCCATGACGGCGACCACCGAGCGGTTCAGGCTGCTCCATAGCTGCACGATCTCGAAGGCAGGCCGCGCCTGGTACGCTTGCGCTTTTACCCATTCGTCCTGCTGGTACGGGATCAGCGCATACGGCTGCTCGGTCTGCGCGCGGACGAAGCGGGCGAGGTTGTTGATCGCCGAGTCGCACAAATGGCCGAGAATTTCTTTGGCGGATCATTTGCCCGGAGCCGGACGCCTTGCCGTCTCTTCCTCTCCCCTGTCCCGAAACATGTCCGGAACTTCTGCCAGATGCTTTTGCATGCGGGCGATTTGCTGCTCCATACAGCCACCTCCTGTTCTTTCTCTTCACCGTATCAGGTTCAGCCAATTCGTTCCAATAGAATGATTCGATGCCCCCCATCAGCGCGAGGAATGGGAGGGAGGCAGCACCGCAAGCAACAGCAGCAGGTGGGCAGACTTTTCGCAGCAAATCTTTTACAATAAAAAGAAAACGAGCTTGTCAGGGAAAGGACGAAACCGCGCATGGCAATCAAAAAAATCGAGCACGTCGGGCTGATGGTCAAAGATTTGGAGGCGTCCATCGCCTTTTACACGAAAGTGATCGGCATGGAGCTGAAAGGGACGCTCGTGCATTCCAATCAGATTATTACGCTCGCTTTTCTCGGGTTTCCGGGCAGCACAGAGACGGAGCTGGAGCTGATTCACGGCTACAACGACGCGCTGCCGGAGGAAGGCAAGGTGCACCATCTGGCGTTTGCGGTGAATAACCTCGAAGCCGAGATCGAGCGGCTGCAGCAGCTTGACGTCTCCTTCATCGACGAAGCGATCACGACGCTGCCCAACGGCTCCCGCTACATGTTTTTCCGCGGGCCGGACGGCGAATGGCTGGAGCTGTTTGAAAGCACGCGCTAAATCAAAAACGAAGACCATCCGGCTGATTGGCGGCCCGGATGGTCTTCGTTGCTGCTGTCGTTACTGGTTCCCTACGTTGATAAACGGAGTCGCGCCGCCTGTGACGTTCGGCAACTTGCCGTCCCATTTGCGGATCGCTTCCAGTTGCGCTTCGATCTGTCTGAGCTGAATCAGCTCCGGCGTGACTTCCTGCTTTTGCAGGCGCAACGCTTCGGCCTGTGCCTGCGCGCGCGTAATCTCCTGCTCCTTTTCGATCTTGATCCGCTCCAGGTCGAGCTTCGACTTGAGCGCCTGCTGCTCCGCTACTTGCTTCGACTCGATCGCGCGGTTAAATTCGTCGCTGAACGTAAACTCGCGAATGTTGATCTCATCGAGAATGATGTTGTAGGCAGACAGCTTTTGTCGCAGCGCTTCCTTGACTTTGTTGCTCACCTCGGAGCGCTTGGAGATCAATTCTTCTGCCGTGTACTGCGCAGTGACGGCTTTCAGCGCTTCAGCGATAGCCGGGTCGACAATGCGGCTGTTGTACTCCAGCCCCACCTGCTGGTACAGCTTGTTGACGTTTTCGCTGTCCAGATGGTGGTTGACCGCGATGGTCGTCGAGACGGTTTGCAGATCGCGCGAAGCGGACGTTTGGCTCGTCTCCGATTTTTGAACCCGTACCTCCATCGGAATGACGGTCTGGATAAAAGGAATTTTAAAGTGCATGCCTTCCTGCAAAACTTTTGGCTGTACCGCGCCCAATTGCAGCACGACACCGCTATGCCCCGCTGATATGATCGTAAACGATTGGGTCCCGAGCAAGACCAAAACGGCTAGTACGAGAATGGTTGCGAGCAGCTTTCCTCCAGCTTGGAACGGATTCATCTTCACTACGTTGTTGTCGTTCATGTTCCGCCTCCCCTTTTTTTATCTGTTCGTTTATACATACGGGTCAGCAGCCCACAAGTTTCAACAACTTTCTGTCTTTACTGCCGCAAGCAACACGTTGCCCATGCGCTCGGCCTCGATTTTGCACAGTTCAAACTCTACCTCGCCGGATACGTGGGAAATCAGTTGAATGACTTCCTCGCAGCCGTGGCTGCAGATGAGGAACTGCTCCCACTTCACTTCGGCGCGCGGCACTTTTCTGGCCGAAAAGCCGCTTTGAAAACCACCAATGGTCATGTCGATCCTCTCCTAGCTAAAAAACAGATCAAAAATGTTGCGAGCAGCAGAAGTGTCCCGCAATCATCCCCACTCCTTTCGTCTCTTGACGAGCCAAAAACTGAACAGAAGGACATGGCCGTACAACAGAGCCGCGCCTCCGCCTAACAGCAGCAACCCGCCAGACGCAAAAGCATTGCTCAAAGAGCGCCCGTTCGATACGACTACGACGAACAGCCCCATCACGAAGCAGCCCGCCAACGCATAGGCAAAAAAGCGAAATAGATACACAGCCAGCGGATGCTTCCAACCCGTTTTGCGTTCGGCGAACTCGATCAGATAGGCAAACGGAATCCCGCCAAGCAAATAGACGGGGAGGGCATAAATGAGATAAATCGCGACAAGCGAGCCGTACGACCAATGGTAGACACCCTCTTCCCGCTCGCCTGCTGGCGTGTAGTTCGCCCAGGCGAGCACAAGGCAAAAAATGAGCGCAGACGCGAGCGCGACCAGCACTTTTCGAAGCATGGGCGATCACTCTCCTTCCCGGTTCTATCATACCATTTTGGATTTGAGAAAACCTGGAAACGGTTAAAAAAGCGGGGGACCTCTCATGTTCCGCTTCTTCGGTTAAGCTTCGTCGGCTGCCGTTTAATAAAATGCAAAATAAACTCCGTAACTGGTAAAATGTGTATAGATCCACAGCAAGCCTAAAAGAGAAGCCAATCCCAAAGAGATTCCCAAAAGCATTTTGCTCATCTTGCCAAAGGAGGGTCCGATTCATGCTGTTTCTCATGATGGCAGGTCTGGTTGTTGCACTCGTTCTTTTTTTCCTGAAGCGAATCGGTGCGAGAAACTACTACTCGGCCGTAACGCTTGTGCTCCTGTTCGCATCCGTGCTCTCGACGGTCTGCCTTGCCCAAAACTACACCGAGAGTCTCATCCCTGCAGCAAATGACGGAATCGCCATCTCCAATTCGCTCGCTTACTGGATTATCGGCGAGGATCGCTGGTCGCGCGAGCTGTTTAAAAGCTACTTCGATGGCTCCGTGTACGTTTCCTTGCTGCTGTTGCTGCTCTACCTCGGCTGCGTCATCCAGGAAAAAAGACACGCCCAGAAGTAGCCAGCCTCTGTGCGTATTGCCGTGACGTGAAAAATCCCCTCCGGTCTACAGGGTGGAGTCCAAGCTGCTTTGGACTCTTTTTTCCTGTCTGCCGTGAGGGGATCGCGCCGGAACATGCTGCGAACCTGGCTGGTTTTGCACTCCACAGCCCCGTTTCCGTTCCATCTCAGAAAAGAAAGGCGCCCCCGCTGCCTCTGTAGCCGCTGTTAAGGGGCAACCACGCTACGCTCCCCCGCTTCATTTCAGCTTCGCCACCGTCCACTTTTTCTCGACGGACGGCGCAGACGAATTGGCGAGGACTTTGGACAGGCGCAGGGCGAAGACGAAGGCGACGGCCATGAATCCGGCGATCATCGCGACGACACCGCCCCAGCCGAGCGAGGACCAGAACATGCCGCCCATCGTCCCGCCGATGCTGGAACCGGCGTAATAAAAGAACAGGTAGAGCGATGATGCTTGCGCCTTGTCATGAGTCGCCCGCCGCCCGACCCAGCCGCTCGCAATCGAATGGCTTCCGAAAAAGCCGAAGGTCAGGACGGGCAAGCCCGCGATGATGACCGCCAAATGACTGTCGAGCGTCAGGCACGCGCCGAGCAGCGTCAGCAGCAAGGAGACGAGCAGCATTTTCAGCCTGCCGAACTTGTCTGCGAGCTTCGCCATCCAGACAGAGGCGAACATCCCGACGAGAAACACGATGAAAATCCAGCCGACGAGCGTTTGACTGAGCGAATAAGGCGCTGCGGTCAAGACGTACCCGATGTAATTGTAGAGCGCCACATTGCTGCCGAGACTCAAAAACCCGATGCCGAACAGGCAGAAAAGAGCCGGGTCCCGCAAGTGGCTGAGCATGGAAGCCGCCAGCTTGCGCACCTCGGGAGCGCGCGCGTGAAAGTTTTGCGAAGCAGGCAGGCTGAACCAGAAAATCAGCGTGGCGACGAGGCTCATCAGGCTGATCGCGCCCATCGCCATGTGCCAGTTGAACAGGTCGGTCAGTATGCCGGAGAGAATCCGCCCGCACACCGCCCCCAGCGAGTTGCCGCTGATGTACAGCCCCATGGCGACTCCCAGACTTTTCGGCTCCATTTCTTCGCCCAAATAAGCCATGGCAATAGACGGAAGGCCGCCTAGCGAGATTCCCTGGATGATGCGAAAAAGAAGAAGAGATTCGTATGAAGGGCTGCATGCCGTCAGGATCGACAGGAGGGAGGCGGCCAGCATCGAGCTAATCATTACCGGCTTGCGTCCCCACACCTCTGAGATCGTCCCGAACACGAGCATGCTGACGGACAGCGAGATCGTCGTCAACGAGAGCGACAAGCTCGCCATCGTCGGCGAAACGTGAAACTCTTTTGTAAATTCAGGCATCAATGGCTGCGTGCTGTACAAAATCGCAAACGTGTTGAAGCCCGCCGCAAAAAAAGCCAGATTGGTCTTGCGAAAAGCGGTTGTGCCTTGCTTGATGTATCCCATGGTGGTGAAACCTCCCCGCGTTTCTACCCGTTTTTCTGTTATACTATCATTGACAATTCATAATGTATAATTTATTGTAATCATAATTTTCATGCACGATAGTAATGAATCGGACACACGCGCTTTGTCGCGCAGGGAGGTCACCCGAATGGAATGGCAACAACTCGAATATTTTCAGACGCTCGCCCGGATGCAGCACGTCACCCGTGCGGCGGAAGCGATGTCGCTCTCCCAGCCCGCGCTCAGCCGCTCAATCGCGCGGCTGGAGGAAGAGCTGGGCGTCCCGCTCTTTGAACGGCAAGGGCGGACGATCATGCTGAACCGTTACGGCCAGCTTTTTTTGAAGCGCGTCAACCGCATCCTCAAAGAATTTGAGGACGGAAAACAGGAGCTGCGCGATCTCGTCCACCCCGACCGCGGCGAGGTTGCCCTCGGCTTTTTGCACACGCTCGGCACCAGCCTGATTCCCGACCTCATCGGCGCGTTTCGTGCCAAGTCGCCCTCCATCGGCTTCACGATGATCCAAAACCACAGCTACTCGCTCCTCGAGCATCTCGACGCAGGCGAGCTGGACCTGTGCCTTCTCGCCGAGCCGACGGAAACCAAGCTGCCGATCCAGTGGACGCCGCTCTGGAGCGAGGAGCTGTTTGCCATCGTGCCGATCGGGCATCCGCTGGCCGGACGGGAGAGCATCCTGCTTTCGGAAATTGCCGAGGAATCGTTTATTTTTTTGAAAAAGGGCTACGCGCTGCGGCGCACGACCGACCAGCTTTTTGAGCAACTCGGCGTCACCCCCCGCGTGACTTTTGAGGGCGAGGAGGCGGCCACCGTCGCGGGGCTGGTCGCAGCCGGACTGGGCGTGTCCCTGCTCCCCGATTTGCGCGGCATCGACCAAAGCAAAATCGCGCAAATCCGCATCCGCGCGCCCAAGTGCCAGCGCGTAATCGGCATGGCGCTGGTCAAAGGCGGGTATTTGTCTCCGGCTGCGGTTCGCTTTAAGGAGTTTATTTTGGATTACTTCGGCAAGTGACAGCAAAAAGACCCTTGGGCGATTGTCCCGGGTCTTTTTGTCGTTCTGTTTATTTCGCCTGATGCCCCAGCAGCTTCTCCACGACCAGATCAAGCTGCCCCTCAATCGCCAGCGGGTCGTAGTAGTACATCTGCTCAAACGTCATCCTGTACACATGGTTGTTTTTGACGGCCGACAAGTTTTTGTAGACCGCGTTTTCAAAAAACTTGTCCTGGTCCTCCTGCTTCGTCTCATACGTGGTCACAAACATGTGGTCCGCACCTGCTCCGAGCCTTGAAAGGAAGGACGTCCGCGCAAAGGGGCAACCAAGCTGAGAGCACAACAGCCCCCTCGCCAAAAACGCTTGACGCTTGGCTTGCACATTGAGCGCTGCTGCATCGTTACAGAAGCTTTATCCCAGCAAAACAGCCCGTCTGCACACGTAAAATTCAGCGTGCCAGACGGGCTGTTTCGATCAGGACGAAGCAGCGTGCAAGTTTTTGAACTGATTGTAAAACAACTGGTAGTATACCCCTTTTTGCGCGATCAGGTCGTCGTGGCTGCCTTTTTCCACGATCTCGCCGCTGTCCACGACCATGATCGCGTCGGCGTCGCGGATCGTGCCGAGCCTGTGCGCGATCACAAAGCTCGTGCGCCCTTCCATGATCGTCGCGAGCGTATCCTGAATAATCAGCTCTGTCCGCGTGTCTATGCTGCTCGTCGCCTCGTCGAGAATCAGAAGCGACGGCCGGGCGAGGATGACGCGGGCAATCGCCAAAAGCTGGCGCTGCCCCTGGCTCAAATTGCCGCCGTTTTCGGTCAGTTGCGTATCGTAGCGCTTGGGCAGCCGATTGATGAACACATCGGCATGCGCCATTTTCGCGGCCGCCTCGACCTCGGCGTCTGTCGCGTCAGGCTTGCCGTACATGATGTTTTCCTTGATCGTCCCGGAAAACAGGTACGTGTCCTGCAAAACGAAACCAAAGCTTCTGCGCAGGCTGTCCCGCGAGTATTCGCGGATGTCTTTGCCGTCGAGGTAGATCGTCCCTTCCGTCACATCGTAAAAGCGCGTCAGCAAATTGACGACGGTCGTCTTGCCCGCACCCGTCGGACCGACCAGAGCAGTCGTGCTTCCCGCCTGTGCCTCGAAGCTGACGTTTTTCAAAATCGGCTGGTCGGGGCGATACCCGAAGCTCACCCGGTCGAATACGACGTGCCCTTTTGGCTCTCTGAGCACAGCGGCGTCCGGGGAATCGAGCGGCTCCTCCCGTTCGTCCAGCACCTCGAACACCCGCTCCGCGCCCGCTACGCCGGACTGCAGCACGTTGAAAATGTTGGCGAGATCGTTCAGCGGGCGGACAAACTGCCGCGAATAGCTGAGGAAGCTGGCGATCACCCCGACGGTAATCATCCCTTTCACCGCCAGTATCCCCCCGACAATCGCCACCATCGCAAAGCCAAGGTTGTTAATCACGTTCATGATCGGCATCAAAAAGCCCGACCAGATTTGCGCCTTCATCCCGACCTTGCACAGTCTGTCGTTGATCGCGGCAAAGTCGGCAATCGCCTTTTCCTCGTGGTTGAACGCCTTGACGACCTGAATCCCGGAAATCGTCTCTTCAATGTGGCCGTTCAGCTTGCCCAGCTCGATCTGCTGATGTTTGAACAGCACACTGGTTCGCTTCGCAATCGTGCGGGTGAGCAAAAAGACGAGCGGCACCGTAATCAGGCAGGCGAGCGTGAGAATCGGCGAAAGCACGAGCATCATCACCAGCGACCCGGCGAGCACGATCACCCCGGACATGAGCTGTGTCGTCGACTGCGAGATGGAGTTGCTGACGTTGTCGATATCGTTGGTCAGGCGGCTCATCAGTTCGCCGTGCGTGCGCGAGTCGAAAAAGGCAATCGGTAGCTTTTGCAGCTTTTCGAACAAAGCTTGCCGCATGTTGGTCACGATTCGCTGTGTGATGCCGGCGATCATCCAGCCCTGCAAAAACGTCAAGGCTCCGTCCACGATGTACGAGCCGAGCAAAGCGAGAATGATGATCGACAAAAAGCTGAACGCCTCTGCCCCGCCTGTCATCGCGTCGATGGCCTTCCCGATCAGGTACGGAGCCGAGAGCATCAGCAAACCATCGACGAGCACGATGGCGAACACGAGCGGCAGCCATCGTTTTTCCCGCCCGAACGCTTGCCACAGTCTTTTTATGGTCGCCGAAAAGTTTTTCGGCTTGCTCACCGGCACGCGCGCCCCCATGGCCGAAGCCGCGGCCCGGACGGGGAGGGAAAAACGGCTGTTCCTTTTGCTCCTGGCTCATCCTAGCTCACCTCCTTGCCGATTTGCGACGTAAAGATTTCCTGGTAGACCCGGCACGTAGCCAGCAGCGTTTCATGCGTGCCGATTCCGGCGACCTCTCCGTTGTCGAGCACGACAATCTTGTCGGCATCCATGACAGAGGTGATCCGCTGCGCGATCAGGATGCAGGTCAGCCCTTTTGCGTACGTTTGCAGCGCTTCCTTGATCTTGCTCTCCGTCGCCACGTCAACCGCGCTCGTGCTGTCGTCGAGAATGAGAATCTCCGGCTTTTTCACCAACGCCCTGGCGATGGAGATGCGCTGTTTCTGCCCGCCGGAAAAGTTGACTCCGCCTTGGCCGACGCGCGTCTGGTAGCCTTCCGGCGTCGCCGCAATGAACTCGTGGGCCTGCGCCATCCGGGCCGCTGCTTCCACTTCCTCCTCCGTGGCATCCTCCTTGCCCCAGCGGATGTTTTCCAGCACCGTTCCCGTAAACAGCGTCGTCTTTTGCGGGACGATCGCCATTTTTTCACGCAGCTTGGCCGGGTCCACCTCGCGGACATCTTGCCCGTTTACGCGAATCGTCCCTGCCGTCACATCGTAAAAGCGCGGAATCAGGCTGACGAGGCTGCTTTTCCCCGCCCCGGTCGAACCGATGATTCCCACTGTCTCTCCTGGCAGGCACGAAAACGAAATCTGCTTCAACACAGGCTGTCCACCTTCGCCATCGTACGAAAAGCTGACCTGTTCAAAGTCAATCCGGCCTTTTTCTTCCCCCGGCTCCTGTCCATGCGCCGCGTCCTCTTTCCAGCTCATCCGGTTTTCCTCGGCGAAAACTTCTCCGATCCGGCCAGCCGAAGCCTTGGCCCGCACGAACATGTTGAAAACCAGGGAAATCATCATCAGCGAAAACAAAATTTGCGTCATGTAGTTGGTGAACGCAATAATGTGGCCGACCTGGATATTGCCTTGCTCCACGCCAAGCCCGCCCATCCAGAGCACGGCCACAATCCCGAGGTTGACCGTCAGCATGATCGCCGGGCTGAACACGGACATGACGCGCGTGGCAGACAGCGACTTCTCTTGCAACTCTTCGTTTGCCCGCGTGAATTTGCCGACCTCGAAGTCAAAGCGGTTGAACGCCTTGACGACTCGCACCCCTGACAAATATTCGCGCATCGCTCCGTTGACGCGGTCCAATGCTTGTTGCACCTTGAGGAAAAACGGAAAGCCGATTTTCAGATTCAAAAAGATCAACAAGCCGACAATCGGCACGACGACAGCGAGCACGACAGCCAACTCCGCATTCAACTGCGTCGCCATGAACAGTCCCCCGATGCACACCAGCGGCGCTTTGACGAAAATGCGCATCATCCCGTTGACGAACACCTGCACCTGGTTGACGTCATTGGTCAGGCGGGTGACGAGCGACGCCCGGTCGAACTTGTTGAGACTGTCAAACGACAAGGACTGCACCTTGGAAAACAAATCAGACCGCAACTGCGCTCCGAAGTTTTGCGACACATAAGTGGCTAGCACGTTGCGCATGGAGGCGGCGACAGCGCCCAGCGCCGTAATCAAGAGCATCAGTCCCCCGGTTTTCAGCACGTAATCCATGTCGCGCTGCGCCACTCCGATGTCGATAATCCGCGACATGATCGTCGGCTGCAACAAATCGCACAACGCCTCCACCATCAAAAAGATCATGGAGATGCTCGCGAGCACGCCGTACTTCTTTATGTATTTTTGATAAAACCGCATTTGTTCACCTCATCCCTCGCCTCTTTTGCTATACGTGAAACTTCTATGTTCCACGATACCTGTTGGCATAAAAAATGTCACGGGGGGAGTTGCGGCAAAAAAGCAGTTCGGTGCAGAAGCAAAGCGTGGCTCGCGATGTTTTCACGCTAATCGTGCGGCCCCATTTGCTGGCTGACTTCAACCTGCGTGATGCGCCAAGCCGCAAATGCGCTTTTGTGCAGCGCAAACACCAGCGTCCCGCCGTAGATTTGCCGCACGGTACGATTCGGGTTGTACTCGATCGCCAGAAACCGCGCGACGACTTGGCGCTCGTCCGCCGAGACGAAATGCTCGCTGAGCGTTACTTCCGGCTCGCCCAACTGCTTCGTTTGCGCAAACTGAAAAAAGCCAGCGATTTTGCCCGCATCCGCCTGGTCAAGCGCCAGCTCGCCCGCTCTGCCTGCGCGCACAGCTTCCAGCGCGTCTTCGACTGTTTGGATCGGCGTTGCCAGCCCCAGCGTCAGCCAAAACGTAAAGGCCAAAACGGCCAGCAGCAAACCGCTTATGCGTATGATTCGCTTTCTCACGCTCTTCCCCTCGCTTCCCGATACATCTCTTTCCATCATAACGACAAACAGGCAGCAACGAACACCTTTTCCTGTTCGTTGCTGCCTGAATTGTGTTTCTTCTATAGCTGCTATGCAAATGCGCTGCCTCCCTCACCTCCTTTAAAAGCGTTGTGCGATTTTGCTAGATTCCATGCGAGATAGCGTGGTGCGGGTTTGGCGGGTTTGGCGGGTTTGGCGGATTTGGCGGATTTTGCGATTTTCGCGGGTTTCGCGGTTTCGCCGTTTTAGGAGTTTCCGCTAGTTTCTACTCGCTTTTGTCCGTTTTCACCCGTTTTCCCCGTCTACACGTAGCTGAGGTTGTATTTGTCCAGGTAATGCTGGACTTCACGCTGCCCCTCCTGCAGCGCAGACAGCATCGTCAGCAACCGCTCGCCCTCCGGAGTGCGGCTGACAGGTCCGGCAATGGTCATCGAGCCGACGATTTCCCGCCGCTTGTTGAACAGCGGAACGGACAGCCCGAACACCTCGTCGGCGAACTCGCCCGCGCTGAAGCACCAGCCGCGCTTTTTGATCTCGTCCAGCTTCTTGTACAGGCTCTCTTTTTCCACGACGGTGTGTGCCGTGAGCGCCGTCAAGCCTCTGGCGATCACCTGCTCCTGAACGTCGCGCGGCAAGTACGCCATAATAACCGTATTGGACGCCCCCGCATGCAACGGCGTCCGGCTGCCGACCGACACGGAAAACTTGATGCTCTGCGAGCTTTCCGCCATCTCCACGTGCACGCACTCCAACTGATCGAGCCAGGTCAAAAAGATCGTTTCGCCCGTCTGCTCGGAAACGTTTCTCATGATCGGGTAAATGTACTCCGAGATGCCCAGCTTGTCTTCCACAAGCTGTCCGAACTCCCACAGCTTCATGCCCAGCTCGTACTTTTTCGTCTCGTGGTCCTGAATCAAATACCCCTTTTGCTCGAACGTAGCCAAAATGCGGTAGACGGTCGTATGGTTGATCCCCAATTCCTTGGCTAGCTCGCGCACTCCCCAGGAAGTTCGTTCTTTTGTAAACAGTTCCAACAGCTCCAACGATTTTTCCAACGTTTTTAATGTCATGGCCCAACCTCCTTGGTTCTATAATAGAACCACCGTTTCTTTTATATACACATTATAAGGGAGGGTGTTTTTTATTTTCAATCAATTTTTAAAAATCCAAATTCAATAAAATAATCCTGCTCGGACAAAACATCGACGGCGCACGTCCAGGAGACGCGCTTGCTTTTTTCTCCCAATCCGCTATATTAGGTAATAACTAAAAACATTAGGCAATACCTAACACATTCGTTTTTTGGCAAGTCGAGAGGGGGAACGGGAAGGCATGCTTGTCTGGATGTTGCGAAAAGTAATGGCGGACAGAGGCATCTGGTCCGGGGCGGCGCTCGCCCGGTTGCTGAAAGAAAAGGCAGGCTATGAACTCTCGGCTCCGTCGATCAGCGCGCTGCTCAACGGCCAGCCGAAGCAAATGAAAGCCGACACGCTGGATGCTTTGTGCACGGCGCTGGAATGCACGCCGAACGATCTGTGGGTGCACACCCCGCCCTCGCAAAACGAAGGGGCGTAATTCATTTTTTGAGGTAGAAGGCAGATGGCAGTAAAAACAATCCTCCCTTTCGGAGATCCGATTTTACGCAAAACCGCAAAGCCCGTCACCGAGTTCAATGACAGGCTGGGAAAGCTTCTGGACGATATGACGGAGACTCTTTACGCCAAGGAAGGCCGGGCTGGGCTGGCCGCGCCGCAAGTCGGCTTTTTAAGGCGCGTGATCGTCATGGATTGCGGAGACGGGCTGATCGAGCTGATTAACCCGGAAATTTTGGAGCTGGACGGCGAGCAGATCGGGCCGGAAGCGTGCCTGTCTTTTCCCGGCTACTCGGGCATCGTGAAGCGCGCCCAGTACGTGAAAATCCAGAGCGCAAACCGGGCGGGCGAGACGTTCACGCTGGAGGGCGAAGGTTTTTTGGCGCGCTGTATCCAGCATGAGATCGACCATTTGAACGGCGTGCTGTTCGTGGACCGGATCGACGGGGACAAGCTGTACCACGACCAGACGAAGCGCAAAGTGAACCTCATGGACGTTTGGCAGTTGACGAAAAAGCAAGGGTAAACGGCACGGATGAACAAAACGCCAAAAAATCCACCTCGCATCGTCAGGTGGATTTTTTGCATATGGGAAAGTTTGTCCTGATGGCCGAGGATTTCTGCGATGACGAGCACTACATACACGCTGCAGCTAATTCCAGCCGATTTCTGCGCAGTCATACGCCCCATCGGAAATGGATAGTGCTGCACCCGCTCTGAAGCCAACCGCTGTTCCTTCGACACGACGCCGCTGATAATGTAAACAGGTACGAATCCCTCACCTATCTCAATTCGTCTGGCAATGTTTGCAAGCTCCCACTTTTTTAGTAGCTTTGCCGCCTCTTTCATGCTGACCATTGCGTTATAAGCCAATTCATGGACGGTCAATTGGCCATTCCGATGTGTAGCCACCTGAAGTCCGATTCGCTCAATCTGCTCCGCTTCCTCCCTCGCCTGTATAGAGTAGAAAGTTCTGTAGGCTGCGCAGACCGCCCCAATCCCTCTATAAAAGATAAAATGGCTCCAATTCATGAATGCGTAACCGGCCAGAAAAGAATAAAGAAAGGCATAACAGCATGTCTGCATCAATTGCTCCTTTACCCGTTTGAGCTGCGCGAGCGGATTATAGTTGGGTTCCCGCAAGTACACCATTGATTCAGCGGTGACATTCGGAAACAAGTACATCACGGTCCCATCATTCCCGTAGGACATCGATACGAGATTGGCCTTGTGCCATCGATCGGCCATCCGCTGAATGGACGACAGGCTCTCGTCGGTAAATTCTGCGATTTCTTGTGGATAGAGAACACCTTGATTGTCCATGACATACCCCAAGACATCGTGCTCGGTTTTCCGTACATAATTTCGGTAAGTCAAATAAACAACATGAAATATTCGGATAACCGCAAACACGTTGACGAAGAGTGCCCCTGTCATAAACTCCTCTGAAAGGATGGTCTGTTTATCAAGCAGCCAGAGGGGAGCAATGATTGTCACGAGAATGAAACCGGTGACCTTCAGCCACTTTTTCCATATTTTCTGCTCCTTCTAATCCCCTTCTGTTTCGTCAGCCTTTCCACAATACTCTCCATCACTTGGCAACCAATTCTCGTAGATGAGCGGTGCCAAGTGATATACCACAGCCTCACCAACAGGAGTTGAACTGCTAACGACTTGCTTTTTCTCAAATTCCTTCAAGATTCGCTCACATTCTGATAGCTTCAGGGAAGTATCCAATGCCAGCATTGGCGCGGTAATCTGGTTACCGTGTTCGAGGGCAATCTGTATCACACGGCTATGATAAAAACGGTCCTGACTTTTTTTCGCAAGCACTTTTTCAATCAGCAGGCTCGCCATGTAAATCAGGGAGAGAGCTGCCAAAAGTACACCTATAATGCTCCTATTGTCCATAATGAGATATAAAGTAGAAAAAAATGGCTGTTGCATTAGCAAACCAGTAATTAGCAAACACGATAGAAGAAAACTGCCACATATTACAATTATCATCGCACCGCCTAAGTACCTCATTTGCTCACCCCCTATCCTCTATTTGGTCCTGCTTTAGAAATCCAGGAAAGTAATAAAGGATATCACCCGATTTCGTTACACTCAGGTCAGCATGTCCCTTTTTTTGAAGATCGTCCAAAATTTTTTGCGCTTCCTCCAGGGAGAGAGTAGATTTTGTAGCTATATCTACGACTGTAACATATCCATCATTCTCCCGGGCAATGTCCAAAACTTTTAAAATAGCAGAATCTTCTTTTGGGAAACGGATTATCTTCAGGATTTTTGCTATTTTTCCCTCCACCATCAGCCCGATCGGAAAAGCGAACGCGTAAGAGAGAATCAGGATCGAAAGCGTGTCTGAATCGAAATGCCGATAATCGTCCATTTTTTCTGGATTCCAAAGAAATTCCTGTGTAACAATTGGCAGCAAATATTGAAACCCAAAAAACAGAAGAATGGTTAGTGCAATAATACTCATATCATTCAGCTCTTCACCATTAAACGTGCTTGATCTTCCTCTAGCGTAGTTTTTCACTTTTTTATATGGCTGGTTTACACTCCA
>NZ_JBYTBG010000048.1:0-33407 GCF_058788915.1 Brevibacillus sp. FW301-21C12A | reverse complement strand
AAGAAAGTGTTTGGGTTGGAAGACCGCCTACGAATCATTCATGGAGGCAGTGTCGCACTTGGCTTGACAATCCGTCGGATGAAAAAGAAACCAAATACTATTATCGAATAGATGAAAAAGTGAAGCAAAGCGGCTACAACGGTAAAACAAACAAGCACAGAGAGAGCTAAAGCGTTAGCAGCTCCGCGCAATTGTCAACGTGAGTCCAAAAATGCCGTTACATCATGACAGCCCCTAAATTTGCTTACTACGACAAAACGAAAGCATAATGCCGAAGCCAGGCTTCAGCATTATGCTTTCGCAAATTTTTGTACTCTTTACCACGCCGCAATACTACTATCCGTGCGCATATCCGTCCCGCCGCTCAAGACGCCGTTTTCATCCCGCCAAATAATTTGGCCTCGGCCAAAGTAATTGCCGAGCTGCGCCCACTTGATCGTGTGCCCTTTGCGCTCCAGCGCCTGCGCCAGATGCTCCGGGAAGTGCCGCTCCAACTCCACCGTTTTGCCTTCCATCCACTGCCAGCGCGGTGCGTCCAGCGCCGCTTGCGGATTGAGGTGGAAGTCGATCGTGTTCATGACCACCTGCACATGGCCCTGCGGCTGCATGAAGCCGCCCATGACGCCGAACGGCCCCACCGCTTTTCCGTCTTTGGTCAAAAAGCCCGGGATAATCGTATGGAACGTTCTTTTGCCCGGCTCCAGGCAGTTGTCGTGATTCGGGTCGAGCGAAAAGTTGTGTCCGCGATTTTGCAGGGCGATTCCTGTTTCCGGCACGACTACTCCTGAGCCAAAGCCCATGTAGTTGCTCTGGATGAAGGACACCATGTTGCCCTCGCCGTCCGCTGTTGCCAAGTAAACTGTGCCACTCGACTTCGGCTGGCCCGGCTCCGGCGTCAAAGCCTCGTCGCCGATCAAGGCGCGGCGCTCGGCGGCGTATTCCTCCGACAGCAAGTCTTTTACCGCGACCTTCATCTTGCTTGCTTCCGTGATGTATTTCAAACCGTCGGCAAAAGCCAGCTTCATCGCTTCGATCTGCTTGTGATACGTGTCGGTTGTGTCTTTTGCCGCAAAGTCATAGCCCTTCAAAATGTTCAGCGCCATCAGGCCGATCATGCCCTGGCCGTTCGGCGGGATTTCCCACACGTCGTAGCCACGGTAGTTGACGCTTATCGGCTGCACCCACTCCGGCTCATAAGCGGCCAAGTCCTCTTTGCGCAAATAGCCGCCGCACTCGCGGGAAAAGGCGTCGATTTTTTCCGCCAGCTCGCCGCGGTAGAAGCTCTCCCCGTTCGTCTCCGCAATCTGCCGCAGCGTAGCCGCGTGCCCCGGCGACTTCCAGATGTCTCCCGCTTTTGGCACCTTGCCTTCTGGCGCAAAAGTGGAGAACCAATGGGCAAACTCTTCGCCTTTGCAAAGCTGCGAGAACTTTTTATACGCCGCGTTCCAGTAATGGGCCAGCGTCGGCGAAAGCGGATAGCCGTTTTCCGCGTAGTCGATGGCCGGCTGCAAAACCTCTGTCAGCGGCAGGCGGCCAAAGCGCTTGGACAGAGCCGCCCAGGCAGCCGGAGCGCCCGGCACCGTCACAGGTGTCCAGCCGTAAGTCGGCATTTCTTCCAGTCCTTTTGTTTTCAACGCCTCGATAGAGATCGCTTGCGGAGCTGGTCCGCTGGCGTTCAGTCCGTGCAGCTCGTCTTTGATCCAGACGAGCGCGAACGCATCGCCGCCAATTCCGTTGGAGGTCGGCTCGACCACCGTCAGGCACGCAGCAGTCGCGATTGCCGCGTCCACTGCATTGCCGCCCTTTTTCAAAATATCGAGACCTGCCTGCGCCGCGAGCGGCTGCGAGGTCGCTACCATGCCGTTTTTGGCAAATGTCGTGACACGTTTCGATGCATACGGGTATTCCATTGCGTCGTAGTTTACCATGATTGAGGCCTCCTTGTATCTGGTTGGCGTTGCTACCCGATAAAAATGAACCCATACGCCATCGCCGCTACTATTACGAAGGCCGGATGCACTTTCCATGTCTCCAGCAGCAGATACGATGCGACGGTCAAAATGCCTGTCTGAATCCATCCGATCCCTTCGACTGCTCCGAGCAAAAACTGATAGGTCATCGTTCCGAGCAGGACCGTCACGACCGGGCGAACCGATTGTGTCATGGCTTTTACCTGCGGAGCATTGCGGAACAAGTTGATGAATTGGAGCAGCAGAATCATCGCAATCGCCGTAGGCGCAACTGTCGCCAGCAAAGCAACTGTCGCTCCCGGCACCCCTGCCACCTGATAGCCGATGTAGCCGGCCAGCTTGGTCGCAATCGGGCTCGGCAGCGCATTGCCCACTGCCAGCACTTCCCCGAATTCTTTCATGGACATCCATTGGTAATGATCGACGACCTCGTTTTGAATGAGCGGGATGCTCGGCGGCCCTCCTCCGTACCCCAAAATGTTCGAGATGAAAAAGGCCCAGAACAACTGTAAATAAATCATGCCGCTCCCTCCTTGCCGTCCTTTTTCTTGCGTTTGCGGACAGACCAGGTGGAGTAGGCAAAGGAAACGAGCAGCGCAATGCCTACTACAATGCCAGGATGCCAGTCAAGAAAGAGCAGCGCTACGAGCGACAGGCCAAGCGAAATGCTCACTCCCGTTTTGCTCGACGCGCCTTTCCAGCCCTTGGCGAGAAACTCCCACGTCAGCACGCCTGTCATGACCGCAATCACCGGGCCGATCGCCTGGATCATGCCGTAGACGCCGGGCGCGTCCTTCCATTGATAAATCACTTGCAGCAAGCCGATCATGACGAGAACGATCGGCATGACTACCGCGACGTTCGCTACCAGTGCCCCCATCCAGCCTTTGACCCGATAGCCGATAAAAGCAGCCAGCTTGGTCGCAATCGGCCCAGGCAAGGCATTGGCGAGCGCCAGGTTGTCGGAAAAATCCTCGTCCGTCACCCACTTGTACTTTTTCACGCACTCGGTATAAAAAAGGGGAACCATCGTAGGTCCTCCCCCGAAACCAAATATCCCGATGCGGAAAAAGGCGAGAAACAAATGCCAGTAAACCATGTTGTTCGTACCTCCATCCTTGCCTTAGCGGAGCAGCTCACCCGAATGCACCAGATGACAGGAGACAAGCTGGCCTCCACCGATATCTGCCAGACTTGGCACCTGCGATTTGCAAACCTCCGTCGCATACGGGCAGCGCGGGTGAAACGTGCAGCCGCTTGGCGGATTGGCCGGACTCGGCAAATCTCCGGTCAACAAAATCCGTTCGCGCTTTTGCCGCGGTTTCGCCACAGGGACAGCCGAGAGCAGCGCCCGCGTGTACGGGTGGCTCGGGTTGTCGAACAGCGTCCTTTTATCGGCAATTTCTACTACACGGCCCAAATACATCACCGCAATCCGGTCGCACAAATGCTTGACGACCGACAAGTCATGCGAGATGAACATCAAGGTCAGATTGAATTCCTTTTTCAAATCTTTCAGCAGATTCAGCACCTGCGACTGAATCGACACGTCCAGAGCAGATACCGGCTCATCCGCAATAATCAGCTTCGGCTTGACCACGAGCGCGCGGGCAATCCCGATGCGCTGCCGCTGTCCGCCGGAAAAGTCGTGCGGATGGCGGTTCAGGTGCTCTTTTCGCAGGCCGACAATCTGAATGATTTCTTCAATGACGCGCTCCCGCTCTTCCTTGGTTCCGATGTCGTGCACCATGAGCGATTCCAGCAAAATCTGCCTGATCGTCATCCGCGGGTTCAGCGAAGCATACGGGTCCTGAAAAATCATTTGCAGGTCCTTGCGCATCCGGCGCATTTCTTCTTTGGGCAATTTTGCTAAATCTTTGCCATCGAACCAGACTTCTCCTGCTGTCGGCTCCAAAAGCCGCAAAATCGTCCGGCCCGTCGTCGATTTCCCGCAGCCGGACTCCCCCACGATCCCGAGCGTCTCGCCGGGGTAGACAGTCAGGTCAATGCCATCGACCGCTTTTACATGGCCGACCGTCCGCTTCAGGAAGCCGCCTTTGATCGGAAAATGCTGCTGCAGCCCTTTTACTTCCAATAGAGGTGTTGTCATTGCCGCTCTCCCTCCTCTGCGTACAGCCAGCAACGGCATTTTTGTCCGTCCAGTTGGATCAATTCAGGCGGCTTTTCCTGGCAGATCGGCAGCGCCTTGGAGCAGCGCGGGGCAAAACGGCAGCCCGTCGGCATTTGGTGCGGCAGAGGAACTGCGCCCGGAATCGTCTCCAAATATTCGCGCTCCTCGTCCAGCTCCGGGATGGAGTTCATCAGGCCGATCGTGTACGGATGCTTGGGACTTTCAAACAGTGTATCCACATCGGTTTCCTCGACAACCTGCCCAGCGTACATGACGATGACGCGGTCGCACATCTCGGCTACTACCCCCAGATCGTGCGTAATCAGCATGATCGAGGTCCCTGTCTTTTCCTTCAGATCGCGCATCAGGTCGAGAATCTGCGCCTGAATCGTCACATCTAGCGCCGTTGTCGGCTCGTCGGCGATAATCAGCTTCGGGTCGCACGACATCGCCATGGCGATCATCACCCGCTGCCGCATACCGCCGGACAGTTGATGGGGGAACTCCCCGTAGATTTCTTCTGCGCGCGGCATCCCGACGGCCTTGAGCATCGCAATCGCCCGCTCTTTTGCTTCTGCCTTGGAGACTTTGCGGTGCAGCATGACGGCTTCCTCAATTTGTCTGCCTACCGTGTGCAGCGGATTGAGCGAAGTCATCGGCTCCTGAAAAATCATCGCGATCTCGTTACCGCGCATCCCTTGCATTTCTTTTTCCGACAGCTCCAGCACGTTTTTCCCCTGGAAGCGAATCGTGCCGCCTGTGCTTCCGTTTGGCGGCAAAAGCCGCATGATCGACAGGCTGGTGACGCTCTTTCCACAGCCCGATTCGCCTACGACGCCGAGTGTTTCACCAGCACGGATGGAGAAGTCGACGCCGTCAACAACGCTGACGACACCGCTGTCCGTGCGAAACCGAGTTCTTAGCTGCTCCACTTCCAAGATGGTCGTCATCTGCTCCACTCCTTTCCCTGCGTAGGGCATTGATTATTTGCGCGCGCGCGGGTCGAGTACCTGCTGCAATCCATCCCCCAGCAAGTTGAAGCCCAGCACGACTAAAAAGATGGCAATCCCCGGATAAAACGTCGCATACGGCGCGACAGACATCAGCGTCTGCGCCTGGTTCAGCATGCTTCCCCACGATGGCGTCGGCGGCTGCACGCCCAGCCCCAGATAGGAGAGCGAAGCTTCCGCGATAATGCCGGAGGCCATCGCAAGTGTCGCCTGAATCACGATCGGGTTGAGCGCATTGGGCAAAATATGGCGGAAAATGATGCGGGCATCCTTCACGCCAACCGAACGCGCCGCTTGAATATATTCCATGTTGCGCAAAGAAAGAACCTGACCGCGAGTAATCCGGATGAAGGCAGGAGCGAAACCGATCCCGATCGCCAGCATCGCGTTGCCGAAGCCGGAACCGAGCACGGCCGAGATCGCCAGCGCCAAAATCAAAAACGGAAAGGCTTGCATCGCATCGACGCTGCGCATGACCACCCACTCATCCCAAAAGCCGCGGTAATATCCGGACAACAACCCGATCGGCACGCCAATCAGCATGGCGATTCCTACCGAAATGAGAGCAGCCTGGATAGAGATTCGCGCTCCGTAGACGACGCGGGAGAAAATATCCCGACCGAGGTCGTCTGTGCCAAACAAATGCTCGCCGTCTGGCGGCATCATCACTTTGTTGTAATCTTGTGCATTCGGGTCAAAAGGAGCGATCTGCGGCGCGAAAATCGCTATCACAATCAACGCAAGGATAATGACCGCTCCGATGACGCCAAGACCATTTCGCAGGAATTTGCGCGCGGTTTTCATCACTCACCCGCTCCTTTCCCAGCTTTGATGCGCGGATCAATGACCGCATACAACATATCGACAGCCAGGTTGACCAAGACGACCAGCACCGCCGAAACAAGGATCGCTCCCTGTACCGTCACGTAGTCGCGCTTGAAGACCGACTCGACAATCAGACGGCCGAAGCCGGGAATCGAGAAGATCGACTCGGTAATGACCAGACCGCCCAAAAGGCCCGCGATCATCAGCCCGGAGGTTGTCACGACTGGCACCATCGCATTGCGCAGCGCATGGCCCAAAATCGTGCGCGCTTCATTCAAGCCTTTTGCCTTCGCCGTCCGAATGAAGTCCATGCTGACCACATCGAGCAAGGAAGAACGCAGCATTCTCATCAGCACCGCAGACTCCCGAAGGCCGGTCGCCAAACAGGGGAGAACCATCGCCAGCAAATTTTGCTTCGGATCTTCCAGAAACGGCACGTAGCCGGATGCGGGAAGCCATTGGTTGTTCACTGCAAAAAAGATAATCATCATCATAGCCAGCCAGAAGCTCGGGATGCTCATCCCGCCCAGCGCAGTAAAGGTGCTCGTGTAGTCAATCCACGTCCCGCGGCGCACAGCCGCCAGGATTCCCGCAGGAAAAGCAATCAGGATCGCCACGAGAAACGTTCCGATCGTAAGCTCCACCGTTGCGGGCAGCCTTTGCATAATTAATTGAGAGACCGGCACCCGGTCCGTAATCGAGATTCCCAAATCGCCCTGCAGCACTTTTCCCAGCCAGGAAAAATATTGCACCACGATCGGCTGGTCCAACCCCAGCTCTGTTCGTAGTGCCTGATAGGCTTCCGGTGTCGCTTCCTGTCCTAAAATGACCCGGGCAGGATCGCCCGGGATCAAGTGGATCAAAGAGAAAGTCATAATGGACACCAGCAGGAGAATCGGGATTGTCAGCAGTAGACGCCTGACCACGAACATCATGACAATTCCTCCTTGCTCTTGCCGTTATAGTGTGTGACTTGCCTTATTGCTTGTCCAATGTGGCGGTACGGATCAACCCGTCCGGTACGTAGGTGAAGCCTGTTACTTTTTTGTTCATGCCGATCAAAACATATTGATGGTACAGGTACACATAGCCCGCTTCTTCCTGCAAGAGCTTGGTCGCTTCCTCGTACAGCGCCTTCCGCTTCGCTTCGTCCATTTCCCCGCGCGCCGCCACAACCAGCTCGTCCAGCTTCGGAATAGAGATGCGGCCGTCGTTGTTGGAAGTGCCAGTGACTACGAAGTCATGCAAGTTTTGGTCAGGGTCCTGACGACCGGACCAGCCCAGTTGCAGGGCATCGAATTCGCCTTTTTCGCCTGTTTCAATCAGTTGGCCGTATTCCAGCTTCTCCAGCGTCGCGTTGATGTTGTACTGCTTCAGCATGCTTTGCAGCACAGCGCCAAGCTGTTCGTTTTCCGGAGAAGTCGTGATGTACAACTTAAAGTCAAAACCGTTCGGCTTGCCGCCCTTCGCCAGCAAGTCCTTGATCTCAGCCGCGTTAGGCGGCACCGGCGTGTTCAACTGCTCGTTGTACGCCAGACTGCCTTTCGCAAACGCGGTACGCGCAGGTGCCGCATAGCCGTTGAACAGCACTTTTACTACCGCTTCCCGGTCAATCGCGCGGTCGACAGCTTGACGCAAGTACTTGTTGTCAAACGGCGGGCGGGAGTTGTTCACGTAAAACCCTTGGTAGCCCATGCCGGATTCGGATATCAGTTGCAGGTTGGTATCGCCTTTTACAACCGGAATTTCCTTCACAGGCGTATCGTCGATGATGTCCAGCGTGCCGGAGCGCAAGTTTTGCACCTTGGCTGTACCGTTCGTGAACACTTTGTAGTTCACTTCGTCTACTTTTACCTCGCCGTTCCAGTAGTTTTCGTTTTTCTTCAGCGTCACGTGGTCGCCTTTTACCTGTTCAACAAAAGTGAACGGGCCTGTCCCTACTGGATGGTTCAAGTATTGATCGCCGTGCTCCTGAACCGCTTTTGGCGAAACCATGATCCCCGCGCGGTCTGTCAATACGGACAGGAACGGAGCAAACGGCTCTTTCAACTGGATTTTGACAGTATTTTTATCGACGACCGTCACAGACTCAACGAACTTCAACTCGCCTTTGCGGCGGGACTTCTCCCCGGAAATGTTGCGGTCGAAGTTGAATTTGACTGCCTCGGCGTCAAACTCGGTGCCATCGTGGAACTTCACGCCTTGCTTGAGCTTCATTGTGTAGGTTTTGCCATCTGGCGTAACCTCGTACGATTCAGCCAGCATCGGGACGATCTTGCCCTCTGCGTCGATGTCAAACAGCTTGTCGTAAAGGCTCGCGTAAACTTGGCGATCGTAGAGAGAAGTGGAGATGCTCGGGTCCATCGAAGGCGGATCTGCCTTCAGCCCGATGTTGATGACTTTTTTGCCAGTGGCAGGCGCCGTCGCTGTGCTTCCGCTATCGGCAGTTCCTGTCCCGCTTCCTCCTCCACATCCTGTTACCAGTAAAACCGTCCCCAGCACGGCACTGAGCATTGCTTTGCTCATCTTGGTCGAAAACATAGAATGACCCCTTTTCTCTTTTTTTGTTGGCTCTAAGCAATGAAACGACAATCCCAACGGCTCATTCGTCCGATGGCATTCCCCCTTCCGAGGTTTTCGCTTCGCCTTAGCGGACGAAGTTGTATTTGGATTTCAAGATTTTCAGCTCGTTGATGACGTTTGTCCGCACGATGCCCGGCACTTTGTAGAGCTTTTTCATCAAAAATTCCGATAATTCTTCGTAGCTTCTGACCAATACTTGCGTGAACAACTGATAGTCGCCGGAGGTCAACACAATCAATCGGATTTCCACGATCTCATTCAACGCGGCGACGACTTCGTCGAGCTTTTCCGCCTCGACAGCTATCTGGATGATCGCCTGGACGTGCAAGCCAGCCTTGACCGGATTGACGATGCCGACGAGACTCAGCGTTCCTTCATCCTGCAACTGCTGAACGCGCATGCGAATCGTTTTTTCGGTTACCCCGAGGTCTTTGGCAATCTGGGTAAAAGGCAAGCGTGCATTTTGCTGCAGCGCCCGGATAATCCCGTAGTCCGTATCGTCAAGCTCCGGATACAGGGAACGGCGGAATTTCTCCTCCATATAAACACTCCTTTATTCGTCTTGTTTATTGGAAAATAAACCTATTTGCGGTTGTTATTTTAATATCTTAGTCGAATTACGTAACGATTGTTGTTAATATAATACGAATCACGACCTGATGCAAGCATTTTTCAGAAAGTTTCTTTTTGAAAGCATTTTCATTTTTTTATTTTTCTTTATCATATTTTTGATCTATATAAACAAAAAAACAGCCGCTCCATTAAATGAAGCGGCTGTATAGCTAACAACGGCGTTTCAATATTCGATTCGCTTCTCCGCTTGCGACCAGGCTACAAACGGGCTCTGACGATTTTCCAGCTCGATTTGCCGGAAAGGAATGCTGCGTTCTTCGTGCGGCAGCATGATTTGCTCGTAAATAAAATGGTCGTCGAATCCGACGCTTGCTGCGTCTTCTTTCGTGCAGGCGTAGTAGACGGCTCGCGGCCGCGCCCAGTAAATCGCTCCCAAACACATCGGGCACGGCTCGCAGCTCGTGTACAGCTCGCAATCGCTCAACTGAAAAGTGCCCAGCTTGCGGCACGCCTCGCGAATCGCCTGCACCTCCGCATGTGCGGTCGGATCGTTAATCGCTGTCACTTCATTGCGGCCCCGTCCGACGATTTGCCCGTCTTTGACGATAATCGCGCCAAAAGGCCCGCCGTGGCTCTCCTTCACATTGTCCAGCGCAATGCTGACGGCTTGCCCCATCCACGTATCCTGATCCATCCCTTTCCCTCCTCGCGCATCTCTTCCCTTATCCTATGCCAGTTTGCCTGCTGGCATTAGCGAAACAAAGCGAAACGCCCTTCATATCCGGTTCATCGAGCGCTTCAAATGGAACAAATACCGATTGCGGATAATCCAGAAGTAGACCGCCTGCACGATGACAAAGCTGCACAGCACGATCGCTGTCGGCTTGGCGACGGATGCGACGAGCAAGATTTTCAGCAAGCTTTGCAGCGACACGAACGCCACCATGCTGTGGATGATCGCCACCAGTATCGGCACGAAAAACAACAGCGCAATCTGGGTCGTCACGATTCTCGTCAGCTCGGCGTCCGTCAGTCCGATTTTCGCGATCGCTCCGTAATGCCTTTTGTCGTTTTCCAGATCGGTGTACAAACGGAAGTACAGGAAGCTCGCCGCCGCTACGAAAAACAGCACGCCGACGAACAGCCCGACAAACAGCCCCGTGTTCGCCATCTGCTTCATCTGGTGATAGACGGGCGCGCGCGCCGAAAACGAGTAGATGTCCGTGTAATGCTGGATTTCCTCTCCCAGCTTGAGACTGATCTCCTGGGTGTCCTTCCAGCGCGGAACATCGTAGGCAAAGCGCTGCTCCTCCCGCAAGTCGCGAAGCTGATCGTACACTTTGTTCGGCACGACCGCCAGCCGTGCAAACTCGATGCCGTGAATCAATGGATTCATTTTCGTGTCCGTTTTGACCACAAGCTCCTGCCCGCCGACCTTTAACGTCTGCTCCTCAACCGCATCGCCGAACCATCTGAGCAGGATAAACACTTCGTTGTCGGCCATTTGCAGCTCGCGCGAGTTCGCCGCCATCGCAAAACGGTTGTAGTCGGACAGCTTGACCACCCCGACCGTCTCGTCATTCACCTGCTCCGGAAGCACCCGCATCGACACCTGGTACTTTTCGAAGGAAAAGCCTCCTTGCTGCAAGCTGTTTTCAATCAGCCGCAAATGCGCGTCCTTGGCGGCATTCTCCGCCTTGGTCTGGTATTCGAACGCAAACGGATTCGTTTTCACGACCGTCTCCTGGATCGACCCGGCCAATGCCGCCAGCGTCCCGATCGCGCAAAAGGCGACCGTCGACACGATGCAGACCAAAAAAAACATTCTGGCGTTATCCTTCATCCGGTAGGAGAGATCAGACAGCGTCAACAGATTCGTGCGCCGCCAATAGATGAAGCGCCGCTTCTTCAAAAACTCGATCAGGATCACGCTAAGCTGCGTGAACAGTAAATACGTCCCGACGACAGTCAAAGCCGTGACAGGCAGCACAAGCGCCACCACGTATATGCCGTCCGCCGTCAGCGCCAGCGCATAGCTCATACAAAGCAGCGCCACTGCCACAATCGACAGCGCAATCGACGCGCTTGGCTCCCGCTTGGGGCGTCGGCTGCCCTGCAAAAGCTCCAGCAAGCTCCGGCTTCTAAGCAGCAGCACCGTGAACAGCGAGATGGCGGCGAACAGGATGAGAAAAGCGACGACTGTCAGCCCGATCGCCTTCCACGGGAGGTAAAAGCCGAGCGCCTTCACATCCAGCAGGAAGCCCGCGAACTGGAAAAACAGCTTGGCGAGCACCATGCCAAGCCCGATGCCAAAAGCGATCGCGACGATCCCGATGAGCATGTTTTCCATAAAAATCAGCAGGTTTCGCTGCAGCGGCGTCATGCCGTGCATGAACAATATCCCGAATTCCTTCTCGCGCTTTTTCAAAAACGCGCCGACGCAATAGAAGAGAAAAAAGAAAGAGAACAAAAAGATGACGTATTCGGCGACGATCATCCCGGTTGCAACCGATTCATGAATCTCCTCGCCGACGATTCCCGGATGAAAAATGAACATCGCGTACACGAAAAAGATCATGACGGAAAACACGCTGCTCATGAAAAAAGCAGCATAAGTGCGTTTGTTGCGCAAAACATTATTACACGCGAATTGTCGAAAGGTCATACGTGTTCCCTCCCAAGAACGACAGCGCGTCAATAATCTTTTGGAAAAACGCCTGGCGGTTCTCCCCCCGATACATTTCGTTGTGCAACTGTCCGTCCTTGATAAAAATGACCCGGTGACAATAGCTGGCTGCCAGCGGATCGTGCGTGACCATCATCATCGTCGTATTGTCTGTTTTATTGATCGCTTCCAGCGTCTCCATGACCGTCCGCGAAGACTTGGAATCGAGATTGCCTGTCGGTTCATCGGCGAGCAACAGCGAAGGGGAGTGGATGATCGCGCGGGCGATGGCCGTCTTTTGGCGCTGGCCGCCTGACACCTCGTATGTACGCTTCTCCAAAATATCCTGGATTCCCAGCTTCGTCGCCACGCTTTGCAGCTTTTCCTCCATCGTCTGGACCTTCACGTTTTCCAGCGTCAGCGGCAGCACGATGTTTTCCCCGATCGTCAGCGTATCGAGCAAATTGAAGTCCTGAAAAACAAAGCCTAGTTCGCGGCGACGGAACAGCGCCAGCTTGTCTTTTTTCAACAAGTGCGGATTCGTTCCATTCAAGAGAACAGTCCCGGATGTCGGGGAGTCAATGGTCGAAATCATGTTCAATAGCGTTGTTTTCCCGCTGCCCGATGGGCCCATGATACCGACAAATTCCCCTTTGCGAATCGAAAAATCGATATCCGTCAACGCGCGGTATGTGATCTTGCCTCCGTATATTTTGCTCAGACTGTTCACCGCAAGCATTTCCATACGTCTTTCCCCTTTCCTCTGACATCCCACTATCCACTATACGAGGACGCGCGTTTTCCAGCTATCGAATTAACTTTCATCATTCTTACGTTCTTGTAAGGTTGGCACCACTGCAGACAGGACGATGCGGACTGTCGTGCCCTCTCCCACTTTCGATTCCATTTCCACGCCATGGTGCAGCCGCCCGCAAATTTCCTTGACCAAATAAAGCCCCATCCCGGTCGACTCCGGATACTTGCGGCCGTTTTCCCCTGTGAAGTACGGCTTGAACACCCGCTGGATGTCTTCTGCCGGAATCCCGATGCCGTAGTCCTGCACCTCGAGGACGAGATGCGACCCGCGTTCGTAGGCGCGGATCGTGACCTTGTTGCTTTTGCCTGCCGAATAACGGACGGCGTTGGTCAAAAGCTGGTTGAGCACAAACGAAAGCCATTTGTCGTCGGACTCCACCCGCCAGTCTTGTTCGATTTTCAGCTCCGGGTACACCTGGTTGCGAATGAACAGCCGCTTGTTTTCAGCCAGCACGTTTTGCGCAAGCGTGCGAAGCGACACTGGCTCAATCAAAAAGTCCTGTTCAAAACGGTCCAGTCGCGCTATGTACAGCACCGTTTCCAATCCGCGCTTGATCCGGTCGACTTCTTCGCGGATGCTCTCGGACTTCGGATCGTCCTCGTTTTGCAGCAACAGGTGGATGACCGAGATCGGCGTTTTCATCTGATGCACCCATTGCTGGATAAACGTCGTATAATCGCGCTGCTTGTTCTCGTAGGCGTGAAGCTGCTCTTTGTAGAGCCGATACTGCTCCAGACTTTTTTCATCCATCGCCCGGCACAAAGCCGCGTTGCCGTACGTCTGCGTCAGCTCCTCCAGCGACTCCACCGGCTTGCTCAATCGCTGGTAAATCAGACGGTGCGTCAAATAGCGGACAACCAAAAACGCCCCGGCAAAAAAAACGGAGAGAAACACGACGTAAATCATCAGCGATTCGTTCCAGTACCCGTCCATGGCAAAAATCAGAATCAACAAAATGAGCTGAACGAGAAAAAAGGCAGCAAATGCCCATTGATCCCGAAGGAACAACCTCATTGTCCGTCCTCCCATGTTGCCCGCAGACGGTAGCCGGAGCCGCGCACAGTCTCAACCGCGCCTTCCAGCCCGATGTCCTTCAGCTTTCCGCGCACACGCGTGATGTAGACATTCAACGTGTTTTCATCGACGAACTGCTCGTCCCACAGCTTTTCCAGCAGCCGCTCGCGGCTGACGACGCGCGGGTATTGGTTCATCAGCGCTTCCAGCAGCAGCGCTTCTTTTTTGCTCAGCTCGATCTTCGTATCGTTCATGGAAAGCTCCATCCGCTCCAAAAACAGCTTCAGCCCCGCGACCTCCACGGTGCGCTCCCCTTCCTGCGGCGCGTATTGGCCGTAGGCGCGGCGAAGTTGGCTGCGAATTTTCGCCAGCACCACATCGTAATCGAACGGCTTGGTGATGTAGTCGTCCGCTCCGTTTTCCAGCGCCATCACCTGGTCCATCTTGCTCTCCCGCGCAGAGATGAACAAAATCGGGCAGTTGGACTCCTGCCGCATCTGTCTGCACCAGTAAAAGCCATCGAATTTGGGCAAGTTCACGTCCAACAGCACCAGATCCGGCCGCTTGTTCACGAACACTTCCATGACACGGTCGAAATGCTCCACATTGACTGTATGAAATCCGTATTTTTCCAGTTGCTCCTGCAAAAGCTGGTTGATTTTCGGGTCGTCTTCTACAATCATGATCGTAGACATTCGCTACAGCCTCCTCTCGTGAGTCTTCTCTTCCTCCTACTATACCACTTGCAAACTGGGCTGCGCCAATGACGCCAAGCCTCTTGCCCGTTGCTGTCCTCCCGCTTTTTTCAACAGAAAAAGGGTGGAACAGTCCCCACCCTCATGCTTTTGCTTCCATCATTTGCTGCAGTTTTTTGATTCCGCGAAAATGCAGGATTTTGACAGACGCTTCGGTCTTGCCCAAAATCTCGGCGATCTCGTTCATGCGCAGATCGGCGAGATAGCGCAAAGAGATGACGTTGCGCTGGTCCTTCGTCAGCGTGTGTACCTTTTGCCACAGCCCTTCCGTCGTCTCCTGTGTCAAAACGCATTCCTCCGGCAGCTTGTCAACAGCCGCAAGCGTGCTGAACATTTCCTGGTCAACCGGGCATTCCCGTTTTTTGCGCATAAAGTCGATCAGCGTATTGTGCGCAATCCGAAAAATCCAGGCGCCAAACGGATAGCGGCCGTCGTATTGCTCCAGCTTGGCGTACACCTTGATAAACACGGTCGTTGTCAAGTCTTCCACGTCCCAGACGTTTTTCACGCGGTAGCGGAAATAGCGGTATATTTTGGCGGAATACTCCTCGTAAATTTGTCGTTGATTCGGTTTGGAATAAAGCATTGCCGTATTCATGTTCGATCTCCCATTTCGTGATCCGTATGAGTTGCTCTCATTGTAAGACGGATCAGAAGCAGGAACCATCGAGTTAACTTTCAAGAAGCTTACACTTTTGTAAGGTACGCATAGGATGGTTGTAAGCTTGCGCTGGTAAGTACGAAAGCCCTGCTCGGTTGGTTACAGTCTGAGTTCACTTGCAAAACCTTTTCGGTATGATGAAACTCCAACTCATCTTGGCTTATTTCCTACTTCATCATCTCCAGGACTTCCTCGTACGTCATCTTTTTAATGACATTATAATCAAGTGCTCTGAGTATAAATTCTTGCCGTAATCTTTCTTGTTCATTTTGAGGCTCAGGAAGATTTTCACCTGTTGCAACTGTATGAAAACGGGGATTAAAAGTCTCCATGTTATCGTCAGCATTCAATTCTACTTGAATTTCTTTTGTTGCCTCATTATTTAGGGTAAGCAGATACGTGGCTTTCACGAGATATCCCGTATTTTCTTTATTCCTGTCCGCCATCAAATTTTTTATAGTCACACTCTTCGCGGGGAGGATTCCTTGCTTCTGCAACGCCAAGTATGACGCAAACTCTGGATGTATGGCTGATAATTCTTTCTTCACTTTTTCTTTTTCGTCAGGTCTTACATTCCAGGTGAGAGAAAAGTATGTATCCCATAGCTTTTCCTCATTCTCTTGCGTAAACAATCGCTGCCACTCAATCGCCAAAATTTCCGTCATTCTGCTTAATGTTGTGTCATGATTCTCTAAACGATCAAGAATCTCTAGTTTTTTACGGTAGTCTGCTTTTGGGGGTTGCGGACTGGCTTGGACTGGTTCTGCACTGTTCGTTGTTGTACAACCGGTCATGGAGATAGCTGTTACCAAGAATAACAGACTGAATTTTTTGTTCATGAAAATTACCACCTTTTTATGTTTATTTTAAATGACGGATTGTCAAGCGAAGTGCGATACTGCCTCCATGAATGATTCGTAGTCGGTCTTCCAACCCAAACACTTTCTTGGACGATTGTTGATGAGATGTAACGTATGGATCAATTCTTCCGTTGATACTTCAGCAAAATCTTTACCTTTAGGGAAAAATTCACGGAGAAGCCCATTGGCATTCTCGTTGCCACGAGGAATATGGATCGGCAAAGTAAATATCCAGGCCATGGTCTGCCTCCAATCGTTCATGACAGGCAAATTCTTTTCCACGATCAACAGTGGCTGTTTGAAATGTACCTTTAGGAAAAGAGCCAGCAATCACTCCAAATGCCATCTCGAAGGATCTTGCAGTTCGATCAGGCATCTTGGTGGCAAGATAGAGACGGGTTTTACGCTAGGCAAACGTGGCGACGCATGTTTTGCTTTTTCCCCGACTGGAAACTACCGTATCCAGTTCCCAGTTCCCAATGCCCAAAACTCTCACGTTTCCTCACTTCTTTTGGTCGTTGTTGAATGGATTTTCCTACGTTAAATCTACTACGCGTTTCTCGAGGGTGTCTGCGTTTTCCCTTTTGACGCAAGACGGTGGTATCTCCCTTCACCAGTAAACCTTGATAGAGCCAGGGATAAATCGTTGTAAACGATACTTTCTGATCGGGGAAGTCTTGGCTCATACGTCCAGAAATTTGCTCAGGAGACCAGGTTTGTTCTAATTTCTCGGCAATATAGGAGCCACGTTTAGGTGTCCATTTGCCACGGGAAGTGGATTTCTCTCGACGCTGCTCATACGCATGTTGTGCATTCACGGCTTGATATTCGCCTGCCTCTATGCCCCGAGTTAACTTACGGGCAATCGTAGAGTGATGTCGTTTGAGTTCAGTGGCAATAGCCCGAGTAGACCAACCCAGACGATGGAGTAACGCTAGCTGACTGCGCTCTGTTATGCTAAGATGTGAATAACTCATGATTGATTCTCCTGTGTAAATGTGGTGTGGTAACTTCATTTTACACGAATCAATCATGGGCCATTTTTTTGCCTTTGGTTAGGTGTCGCACTTCATATTACAATCCTTGATTCATATAAGTGAGTACGTCTAGTTTAAACTGTGCCGAGTAACTTGTATAGGATTTGACAAAGGCTTCTATACCCTGATGCTCGTATTGCATCACCCAATTTCTCACCATACTTGTAGTTGTTCCAATGGACGTAGCAATAGATGCATAACTCTCTGTGCCATCTAAATAACGTTGAACAACGGACCATTTATCTTCTGAAGAAAATTTAGCCATAAAAAAACTGCACCTCCAATTTGTTAGGTGTGTCTAACAATTGGGGTGCAGTTCAATTCATCGGGAGCGTTTCTCGGATCACGCGAACAATCGCAGGATTACAACAAACCAAGACGTTGGAAAATCGTATCCACATGCTTCAGGTGGTAACGGTAATCGAAGCACTCATCCAGCTCTTCCTTGGTCAACGTGGAGCTGACAGTCGCGTCCTCCTCCACAATGGCGCGGAAGGAGCGCTGCTCTTCCCAAGCCTGCATCGCGCGCGGCTGGACAGTGTCGTATGCTTGCTCGCGGCTCATGCCTTTTTCGATCAGCTTGAGCATCACTTGCTGGGAGTAGATCAGACCGAAAGTACGGTCCATGTTGCGCTTCATGTTCTCCGGGAACACGGTCAAGTTTTTCACGATGTTCATGAAGCGGCGCAGCATGTAGTTCAGCGCCTGAGTCGCGTCTGGCAAAATCACGCGCTCTGCGGAGGAGTGGGAAATATCCCGCTCGTGCCAGAGAGACACGTTTTCATAGGAAGTGAGCATATGGCCGCGGATGACGCGCGCCAGACCGCAAATGTTCTCGCTGCCGATCGGGTTGCGCTTGTGCGGCATGGCGGAGGAGCCTTTTTGACCTTTGGCAAACGCTTCTTCCACCTCGCGCATTTCGCTCTTTTGCAGGCCTCGGATTTCGGTTGCGAACTTCTCCAGCGACGTTGCGATCAGCGCCAATGTCGCCATGTATTCGGCGTGGCGGTCACGTTGCAGCGTTTGCGTGGAGATCGGAGCCGGAGTCAGGCCGAGTTTTTCGCAAACGTACGCTTCCACGAACGGGTCGATGTTCGCATACGTACCGACTGCGCCGGAGATTTTGCCGTACGCCACTTCTTTTTTCGCCGCCCGGAAACGCGCCAGGTTGCGCTTCATTTCTTCGTGCCACAAAGCGAGCTTCAAGCCGAATGTCGTCGGCTCGGCATGCACGCCGTGCGTTCTGCCCATGCAAACCGTATCTTTGTGCTCGCGCGCTTTGTCCGCCAAAATCGCGATGAAGTCCTCGATGTCTTTTTCCAAAATTTCGTTCGCCTGGCGCAGCAGGTAGGACAGCGCCGTGTCCACTACATCTGTAGAGGTCAGGCCGTAGTGCACCCATTTCTTCTCTTCGCCCAAAGTCTCGGATACCGCGCGGGTAAACGCCACCACGTCGTGACGCGTCTCTTCCTCGATCTCGTAGATGCGCTTGATGTCAAAGCTGGCTTTTTCCCACAGCTTTTTCACGTCCTCTTCCGGGATGACACCCAGCTTGGACCATGCTTCACACGCGAGAATCTCTACTTCCAGCCATGCCTTGAATTTGTTTTCTTCCGTCCAAATGGCGCGCATTTCCGGGCGGGAATAACGTTCGATCATGATTATACCTCCGATGGATTCGTCCAGATTTTCAGCTCATCAATGTGGGTGAGCGCTTCTTCCACAGTAGGGGCGAGCACGTTGATATGCCCCATCTTCCGCTTCGCCTTGCTTTCCGCTTTTCCGTACAAATGCAGCTTGGCCGTGCGCGGCAGCTTGTCGATTTGATCCAAGACAGGCTGCAGGTGCTCTCCCAAAATATTAACCATCACGACGGGAGAGAGCAACTCCGTCGAGCCTAATGGCAGGTTGCAAACCGCCCGAACGTGCTGCTCAAACTGCGAGGTCACACAAGCGTCCATCGTGTAATGGCCGGAGTTGTGCGGGCGTGGCGCCAGCTCGTTGACGTACAACTGCCCGTCTGCGGTCAAAAACATTTCCACTGCGATCAGTCCCACGACGTCGAGCTTTTCTACAATCGTGCGGGCGATTTCTTCTGCGCGTGTCTTTACTTCCGCCGGAACGCGGGCTGGCACGATGCTCAGATGCAGGATGTTTTCCCGGTGAATGTTTTCCGCCGCCGGAAAAACAGCCAGCTCCCCGTCCGGATTGCGCGCCGCGATCACGGACAGCTCCATCTGGAACGGCACGAACTGCTCCACGATCAGCTCTGTCCCTGCCTTGGCCAGCGTCTCGTACGCCTCCGCCAGCTCGTCCTCGCTGCGCAAAACCCATTGGCCTTTGCCGTCGTAGCCCCCTGTCGCCGTTTTCATGACCGCAGGCAGCCCCAGCTCGGCTACTGCCGCCTGCAAATCTTGCAAACTGCCAACTACGCGAAAAGGCGCGACGGGAATGCCGATTTCGCGAATCGCTGTCTTTTCGGAAATCCGGTTTTGTGTGATGCGCAAAAGGCGGCTGCCCTGCGGCACGTAGGCATGGCTCTCCAGCACTTCCGCGACCTGTGCGTCCACATTTTCAAATTCGTAGGAAATGACATCACTGACAGAAGCGAGCTGCATCGCTGCTTCCACGTCGTCGTAGCTGGCGACAATTTGCTTGTCCGCCGTTTGTCCGCACGGAGCGTCGACGGTCGGGTCCATCGTCACAAAGCGATAACCCATAGCTCGTCCAGCGAGGGCGATCATGCGGCCAAGCTGTCCGCCGCCGAGTATTCCGAGAGTCGATCCTGGTTTGATTTGCTTGCTCTGTTTGGTCGTCATTCCAGTTCGCCAGCCTCCAGCACTTTTTTGCGCACCTCATCGCGTCTTGCCACAAAGCGCGCTTGCACATCCGGATATTTGATCCCCAAAATTTGCGCAGCGAGCAAGCCGGCATTGATCGCGCCCGCCTTGCCGATGGCGACAGTGGCGACAGGCACCCCGCCTGGCATTTGCACGATGGACAAAAGCGAATCCAATCCGTTCAGGTTGGACGACTTCACAGGCACGCCAATTACAGGCAGCTCCGTTTTCGCCGCCACCATCCCTGGCAAATGGGCTGCGCCCCCCGCTCCCGCAATGATGACTTCCAGACCGCGGCTTTTTGCGCTTTCGGCATACGAAAACATCAAATCAGGCGTTCTGTGCGCGGAAACGACCTTCTTTTCGTACGGTACCTTGAGCTCATCGAGAATTGCGCATGCTTCCTTCATCGTTTCCCAGTCTGACGTGCTGCCCATAATGACGCCCACCAAAGGCTGTAGCATGAACCATTCGCCCCCTACGTTTTGTATCATCAGAAGAAAACCCAACCGACTAACGGCTTTTGCGGCCGTACTCATCGCCTGGGCTATTCGTACTCGTTTGCTATCAACATACACAGTGTAGCAGGGAGAAAGTTTGCCTGTCAACCTCGCTTCCGAACATTTTAAAATAGGTTGGATATCATCATTCGTGTTTACCTTTTTCCAGCCACTCTTTTGCCGCCGCTGCGGAGTCCAGCCGCACATGCAGCCAATATTCGAAAAACGGCGTTGCGTCTGCCCCGGCTGCCGCCGAGACCAGCTTCTTGATCTGGCCGCCGCTCGCCAGCTTGTACTGGTGCTCGCTCACGTACTGCCGCAAAAGCCGATTCAGCCGCTCGGCTCCCCACGCTTCCCGCAACGTCCACCACATGACGCCGGAGCGCCCGTACACAAGCTCGTTGTAGCTTTTCCAGTCCGGGAAGGCCGCCACGCTCGTCTCGGCGGAAATCCCTCGTTTGGCATACGCTTCGGCTGCGCGGGACTGGCCTTGTCTCAGCCGGATGTACGCCTGAGATCGCTTCGGGTCCTTTTCCTGCAAAAAAGCCATCGTCGCGTAGTCGGTCAAGCTCTCGTCAAGCCACGCCTCGCGCACCTCGTCGTTGCCGACGATGCCGTAGAACCACTGATGGGCCGTTTCGTGCGCGACGACGGCTGCGCCCATGTTGTCCGCCGTATTGAAAAACTCCTCCTCGATGAAGACGAGGCTCGGGTACTCCATGCCCCCGAAAAAGCCGCCTGTCTTGACGACGTCGTACTCCTTGTACGGATAGGTGCCAAACTGCTTCCCGTAATAGTCGAGCGACTCCATCGCCGTCTCGTGCAAGCTTTTCACAGCCGCCGGATCGTCGCCCTGCTGCGACCATGTCCGAACGATAGTCTCCCCGACTTTTCCGGACACCGCCTGGTACGTGCCGTCCATGACGACCATGGCAAAATCACGAACGTTCCATGCATCCAGTTCATATATACTTTGCCGCTGCGGCCTTGTCTGCGTGATGACGGCTGTACTCTCCAGCCCCGTCGTAGCGAGTTGATATCCTTCCGGCAAATGAACGCGCAAATGATAATTCGCCACTTCACTGTAAAAAGGATCGCCAATCGCCGTGTATGGGTCGAGCCGCCAGCCGCCGCTATCCTTGACCGCCAAGATCGGCAGCCAGTTCCCCAGCCACATCGCATGGTCGTGGTAGGAGAGCCGTCCGTTGTTGTAAGGAACCTGCAGGCGGAAGCCAAGCTCCACGACAGCCTCGGCGGACGGCTTTTTCGCCGGGAGCGGCACGCGCAGCAGCGTGTTCGTCTTTCCTTCGTAGCGAATGCCGGCCTCCCGTCCATCCACCTTGACGGCTGTAATCGTGATGCCGCCTGGCTCTCGCTGCTTGCCAAGCACCTGCTCCCAGTTCGCCGTGCCAAGGTCTGCCTGTTTGGCGAAAGCATTTGGATACAGATGAAAAAAAGCTTTGTCATCCTGCGGGACAAACCGGGCCGTCAGCACGCCTGTCACGATACGTTCGTTCATGTCCAGCCACACATCTGCGCTGTACGTGATCGCTGCCGGCGTCTGCTGTGGACTGGCGATTACCGCGACATCGGCCTCGGCCTGTCCCGTCCACGAACTACTCCACAAAATGCCTGCCAGAGCCATCCCTACTACCATGCTGACCACCCAATGCTTGCGCCACATGGCACTCCCCTGCCTTCGCTTACTTTCGCTGTTTGTCACGCTGGCGTTCCAGCCAGGCCGCGGCCTGCTCCTGCCGGGACATGTCCAGCTTCATCCAATAGTCCAGAAAAGCACGCGCGTCTTCTCCCGCCGCCCGGGACAGAAACGCTTCCCACTGTTCTCCGCTGACGTTTTGATAACGGTACGTTTGCACATACTCGCGCAGCACGTCATGCAGCCGTTCTTCGCCCCACGCTCCCCGCAGCAGCCAAAGCATGGACGACGTCCGGGAATAGACGAGATCGCTGTAGCTCTGGTTGGCGGGAAAAGCAGAGAGCGCCTGCCAGGGACGCAGCTCTTCTTTTACGTACCACTGGACAAAAATGCCGTTTTCCAGACGCCTGCGCACCCGTTCCGCGCCTGTCAGCGGATACTCCCGAGAGAGAAAGGCGAGCGTCACATACTCGGTAAACCCTTCATCCAGCCACGCCTCGCGCAGTTGATCGTTGCCGAGCAGCCCGTAAAACCATTGATGCGCCGTCTCGTGCGCAACCGTAACAATTCCCGTCTCTGCCCCCGCCGCGAAATGACGCCCGTCCAAAAACACCAGGGCAGGGTATTCCATGCCGTTGATCGCTCCGCCTGTCCGCACCACATCGTACTCCGCATAAGGGTACGCGCCGAGTTGTTCCTGAAAATAAGCGAGCGACTTTGCTCCGGCCTCGTGGATGCGCTTGGCCAAAAGCTCGTCATCCCCCTGGCGCCACCACGTGCGAACGAGCGTATTGCCCGCCTTTGTTTCCGCTTTTTGATAAGTCGAGTCCATAAGCACGAGCGCGAAGTCGCGCACATTTTCCACGCGCAGCCGAACCGTCTTTTTTCCTCCAGACGTAGCTGGCGAAGCTGCTACTTCCGCCCCGGCATCCGCTGCCGTGCTGGCCAACTGATAGCCTGCGGGATACGTGACGTTTACTTCGTAGTCGGCGATCTCGCTGTAAAACGGATCGCCGACAGGCTCGTACGCATCGAGACGCCAGCCTGCCTGCTCGTGTACGGCGAGAATCGGCAGCCAGTTGCCCAGCCAAATCGCGTGGTCATCGTACGACATTCTCCCATCGTTATGAGGGAGCTTCATGGCAAAATCGAGTTGAATCGTGCGTGGGCTTGCTGCAGCGCCGGACTGTTCGTTCGCTTGCAACGGTACCTGCAAAATATGCCGCTCCTTTTGACCGACAACCATTTTCCCATCGACTGCAAGCCTGTTATTATCATACGTACCAAGTACAGGTTCCTTGCCTAAAAGTTCCTCCCATAGCATTCCTTCATGTTGTTCGGTAAATACGTCCGGATAGAGATGGAGATAGGCACGTTGCGGGTCCTCCGGCCAAAAAGTGATCGCTACGCTTCCGGTTACTTCTTTTTTCACGGGATCAATCTGTACATCCGCCTGGTAGAGCGGCTTTTGCAAAAGCTTCTCCGCGTTCGCCTTTGCCGGGAGTCCCCATGCCGCTATCGCTATCAGACTGCTGCACCCAAGCCATAAGACCCATTTGCGCATGCCTTCGCCCCCTTTTTCTCTATCGTACCGAAAGTGGCAGCAAAAGACTATCGAATCATATCCGTTCGCCAAGCCAGCTTGAGACGAGGCCGAGCGGTACCGTCTGCTCGCTTCCTTCGCGCATGTCCCGCGCCACCACCTGTCCGCTGTTCACCTCGTTCTCGCCGTAGATCAGCACGTAGGCGATTCCTTCTTTGTTAGCGTAGTCGAGCGCCTTTTTCAGCTTCCGGCCCGCAAGCTCCAGCTCCACTCTTAGACCGTCCGCGCGCAACCGGTTAGCCAGCCCGAGGCTAAGCTCCTCTGTCGCCAGCGGAATGACGAGGACATCTGCGGCAGGCCGTGCACTTTCGGCTCGCAAGGACAGCGCAGCGAGAATCACATCCAGCCCAAACGATATCCCCACGGCCGGATATTCCCGCCCATCGCCCAAAAACCGCCCGATAATCTCATCGTACCTGCCGCCGCTCCCGATACTGGAAGTAATGCTTTGATCCTGCAAAAATATCTCGTAAACCGTCCCGGTGTATATCCCCAGCCCCCGCGCCAAAAACGGAGAGAACCGCACCTCGCCAGTCACGCCCGCTCCCCGCAGGTAGGCAAACAGTTGCTGAAGCTCCTGCACGCCTTGCTGCACAAGCTCGGAGGAAAACTGCTGCGCCAAAGCATCCAGCGCCAGCGCTCCCTTTTGCAAAAAGGACGTGATCGCCGCCACCAGCGGCTCCTCTACCTGGCGCTCCCGCAGATCACCTTGCACGCCTTCCACTCCGATTTTCGCCAGCTTGTCGAGCGACAGCATGACATCTGCCGCGCGCTCGCCCGGAACGCCCAACTCCTGCAGCACCCCTGACAGCAGCTTGCGGTTGTTGACCTCGATGTACACCTCAAGCCCTAGCTTGGCGAACGCGGCAAAAGCCATGCTGATTAGCTCCGCCTCGGCGAGCATCGAGGACGTACCGATGATATCGACGTCGCATTGGATAAACTCGCGCAGCCGCCCCGTTTTGACCGGACCGTCGCGGAACACTTTACCGATCTCATAGCGCTTGAACGGCAGCCGCATCTCCGGATTCATCCCGACGACCTTCGCCAGCGGCACGGTCAGATCGTAGCGCAGCGCCAGCTCCCGCTCCCCTTGGTCGCGCAGGCGGTACACCTCCTTCAAAATCTCTTCTCCACCGCCGTATTTCGATGCCAACAGTTCATAATACTGGAGCGTGGGCGTCTCCAACGGCTTGCAGCCATACGCCTCGAACACTTCCTCCAGCGTTCGCCGTATCCAGTTGCGCTGCATTTGCTCCGGCGGCATAAAATCTTTCGTGCCTTTGACACTCTTCAACACTGTGCTGTCCATCCGAATCATCCTTTCTTTTTTCGTCCATCGTCCAAACAAAAATAGCCATGCGAGGCAACTTCATGCCCGCATGGCTACAAAAAAATCACCACCGCAGGCACAAAGCACAAGAAGCGCTTGCACCTGCGGAAAAATTCCCGAAGATACAAACGCTCTAGCCGTGGTGATGCTGTTGAAGGAACGTGATTGATGCAAACATGAATGGTCCCTCCGCCAAAAAAAGATTTTTCCTATCATAGCGCAAAAAAAGCTCCCCGTCCAGTAGACAGGAAGCCTATTTTCCAAAAAATCCTATTCGCGCAGCCAGATGAAGTAAGCCAGGAAGACGAAGAACAGAACGTACATCGCCGGATGCACTTCACGCGCTTTGCCTTTCAGCACCTTCATCACCGGATAGACGATGAAGCCAGTCGCAATTCCAGTTGCGATACTGTACGTCAGCGGCATCAGGAGAATGGTCAAGAACGCCGGGAACGCTTCGTCCAGGTCATTCCATGCCACCTGCGCAATGTGCGAAGCCATCAGTACACCGACGATAATGAGCGCCGGAGCGGTAACTGCCGGAGTCACGATCGCGAGCAGCGGCGAGAAGAACAGGGCCAACAGGAACATGATCCCTGTCACAATCGCGGTAAAACCGGAGCGGCCGCCTGCTGCTACCCCCGCTGTCGACTCGACATAAGCGGTCGTCGTAGAAGTACCGAGCACCGCGCCAGCCATCCCTGCGATCGCATCGGAAGCGAGCGCTTTTCCCGGACGCGGCAGATTGCCGTCTTCTCTCAGAAGTCCAGCTTGGCTGGCTACACCGAGCAGCGTGCCTGTCGCATCGAAAAAGTCCACGAACAAAAACGTCAGTACGACAATCAGCATGTTCACGGTGAACAAGGCCGATGGGTCACCGAGATACTGGAACGCCGCACCGAATGTCGGCGCCAGGCTCGGCGGAGCAGACACGACTTGCTCTGGCAGGCTGACCAGACCGAAGATCATGCCGACTACTGCTGTGACAATCATCCCGATAAAAATACCGGAATTAACTTTGCGCGAAAGCAGAACAACGGTAACGATCAGACCGAAAATCGCCAGCAGCGCATTTTTCGCTGCCAATACTTCTTCCGGCTTCATGTTTTCATGGTAGAAGGTCAGATGGCCCAACGCGACAAAAGTCGCATCGTTTGCAACGACGATCCCTGCGTTTTTCAGGCCGATAAACGCGATGAACAGCCCGATCCCTGCAGAAACCGCATATTTCAACCCTTTCGGAATCGCTTTGATGATCGCTTCCCGAACTCCGGTCAAAGACAGAATCAAAAAGATCGTACAAGAGAGAAACACCCCAGCCAATGCTTGCTGCCAAGGAATATGCATGGTCAATACAACGGTGTAGGTGAAAAACGCATTCAGCCCCATCCCCGGTGCCTGTCCGATCGGCAAGCGTCCGAGAATCCCCATGAGCAGCGTACCGATCGCCGCAGCGAGAGCTGTTGCGGTAAACACAGCGCCAAACTCAGGGTAGTTGGCTTTTAAGTCCGGCGGCAAATCCGCTCCGCTGAGGATGAATGGATTGACTGCCAAAATATACGCCATGGCCAAAAAAGTAGTGATGCCCGCGATGATTTCGCGGCGATAATTGGTGCCCAGTTTGTCAAACTCAAAATACTTCCGCACCGAAAAGTCCCCCCATGCTTATGGTAATGGCAATGAAAAAAGGCCCGGACGCTATTAATATGCGCCTGGCCTCTTCACAAAACACTCCGGGAACAATTCTAAAAATGATAACAAATTCGTATCCCGTCGACATTTTGTTCGTAGCCAGGTCGTTTAATGGCGACCTCGTAGAGACTCTTGAGCCATATCCTCAAGAATATACGAACCTTCCTATATTACCTGTTCACATTGAGAAGTGTATCAGGTGACATATCGAATGTCAACGAAAATACGAACGTTCATTTTTTAAACAAGACGAACATCCGGGTTTATTTTATTCCCACTCAATTGTTGCTGGTGGTTTGGAAGTAATGTCGTACACGATGCGGTTTACGTTGTCGACTTCGTTCACAATGCGCGTGGAGATTTTCTCCAGAACATCCCAAGGAATGCGCGCCCAGTCGGCCGTCATGCCGTCGATGGAGGTTACGGCGCGAATCCCTACTGTGTAGGAATAGGTGCGAACGTCGCCCATTACGCCTACTGTCGTCATGTTCGGCAGAGCCGTGAAGTATTGCCAAATATCCCGATCCAGACCCGCCTTGGCAATCTCTTCGCGCAAAATCGCATCAGATTCACGAACGATCTCCAGCTTTTCTTCTGTAACTTCGCCCAAAACGCGAATACCCAGTCCAGGGCCCGGGAACGGTTGGCGCCAAACGATTTCGTCAGGCAGGCCAAGCTCGGTCCCCAGTTTGCGAACCTCGTCCTTGAACAGCGTTTTCAGTGGCTCGATCAGCTTGAACTTCATGTCTTCCGGCAAGCCGCCTACGTTGTGGTGCGACTTGATCGTGTGCGCGGTAGCCGTTCCGCTCTCCACGATGTCGGTGTACAGCGTGCCTTGTGCGAGGAAGTCCATGTCTGTCAGCTTGCCCGCTTCTTCATCGAATACGTAAATGAACTCGTTGCCGATGATTTTGCGTTTCTGTTCAGGGTCGGAGACGCCTTTCAACTTGTTCAGGAAACGCTCGCGAGCGTCGATCTTGATTACTTTCATGGAGAACTTCTCCGCGAATGTCTCCATGACGCTTTCTGCTTCGCCTTTGCGCAGCAGGCCGTGGTCTACGAACATGCAAGTCAACTGGTCGCCGATGGCTTTGTGGATCAGCGCTGCTACTACAGAGGAGTCTACCCCGCCGCTCAGCGCACACAGCACTTGCTTGTCGCCGACTGTCTCGCGAATGCGCACCAGCTCGTCCTCGATGAACGTCGTCATGCTCCATGTAGGCTCGCAGCCGCACACGTTGAACAGGAAGTTGCCGATGAACTCGGTTCCTTTTACGGTATGGCGAACTTCCGGGTGGAACTGCACGCCGTACAGCTTGCGCTCGGGATGGCTGATCGCCGCTACCGGGCAGCTATCGCTTACCGCGTCTACGCGGAACCCAGTCGGCAGCTCCACCACTTTATCGGAGTGGCTCATCCAGACGATTTCGTTCGCATCCCATTTTTCGTACAGGCTGTGCGTATTTTGCAGGCGCAGCTCGGCTTTTCCATACTCGCGTTTGCCAGCGCGCTCTACTTTTCCTTCCAGCATGTGGCTCATCAACTGCATGCCGTAGCAAATGCCAAGGATTGGCAGGCCAAGATCAAAAATTGCCGGATCGACTTTTGGCGCTCCCTCTTCGTACACGCTCGCAGGTCCGCCGGAGAAAATAATCCCTTTTGGCTGCATTTCCTTGATTTTTTCTACAGGCGTATTGAACGGCACCAGCTCGCTGTAGACACCCAGATCGCGAACGCGACGTGCGATCAACTGATTGTACTGGCCTCCGAAATCAAGTACGACGACCATTTCCAATGACTTGTCCATCATATCCCCCTTCTCCTGTACCCGACAGGACGTGCAAGTGCCGGCCGCATTTTTGCCGACATCCTCGCTCGATGCATGATAAAGCAATTTCCGCTTCCCTCGGTTCTTGCATACAGGCATACACGCGAAAAATTGTCGCATATTTGCAAAAAAACCGGGACGGTGACTCCGATCTTTCGTACGGAGGCAGCGTCCCAGCTTGTGTACACATGTGCGGTTGCATGTACAAAAATCCGAAGTGCTCTCCTCGTAGTCGCCAAATTTACGGTTTAGCGGTAGAAACTTTCAGGCCATATTCCTGAGTATTATACGAGACTCATTGATCGTCATTCTAGCAGATGGGACGGCTTTGTTCAAGGCTTCAGTTGACGGATCAATCTCTCGATCAGTTGCTCTGCCACTGACCGCGCCTTCTGCTCCAGTTCCTTGTAGCCGTAAACGGTTCGCTCGTACATTTCCGTCAAATAACGCAGATCTTGCCGCTTGTCCGCCGGAATCGTAATTCTGCTCGCGTACTCCCGCAAAGTCTCGCCAGACTGCCGTCTCGTGTACACCTGCTCCATCATGCGAAGCAGCAGGTTGAAGCGATCCGTGTACTTGTTGCTTTTATCCTGATCGATCTGTCTTCGGAGCCACCAGATTTGAATGTCTTTTCTGCGCCGCCAGGCCAAGAAACCTGCGGCCGCTATCACCACTGCCAGCCCAACATTTACCTGCCAAGGAATCGAATAGCTACTCCCCGGAATAGCGTCTCCCTCTTCCAACTCGTTAAAGCGTCCATCTCCCCGGTCTGGCGAAGTCTGATTCCCCAAATCCGGCACCGGAATCGGAATCTGCGGCTGCGATGTTTGCAAATCGTAATTGAAGCGCACGGGCGAGATGAAAGTGCTGGTCGCTTCGAACGGAATCCAGCCGTGCCCCGGGAAATACACCTCTACCCACGAGTGGGCGTCTTTATTGCGAATTTCCATGATGTCGCGGTTCTGATCGTCGCTGCCCACTCTCTCGCCTGGGGCGAATCCTTTTACCCAACGCGCCGGGATGTCGAGCGAGCGCAGCATCACCGCCATCGAGGTGGAGAAATGATCGCAATATCCCCTCATGCTGTCAAACAGAAAGTGGTCGACAAAGTCTTGCCCTTCCGCTGCCACAGGCACATCTTTTGTATCATACTTATATTTTCCACTCGCCCGCAAGTAATTCTCGATCGCTCTTACTTTTTCATAAGGCGTCTTGGCGTTTTTGGTCACGCTTTGCGCCAGTTCTTTCACGCGCGGCGGCAAAGTCGCCGGAAGCTGCAAATAGCGCTCTTTGATCTCGTCGGGATAGTCCGTTCCCGCTTCCATGATCGCCTTTTCGCTGACAATCGGCACCTCTGCGTCCACCTTGTACCGGTGCAGCTTGAGCAGCATCGTATTCGGTCCGTACTCTGTCCGTCCATTTGCGCCCGTAGGCTGGATCAGATTGATTTTTCCCGCGCGGACCTCAAGCTGCTGATTCATCTTGTCGTAAACGACAGTCGCATTTGGCGGAGCGTAATTGCTCACTTTGTTCAACTGCCCGGGATAAAAGACGGTAGCAAACTGCTGCGGGCCTTTGAACTCTAGCGTTGCCTCTACCTTTTTCGTTTCCAGGCCGTGAAACAGCTCGTTTTTCCACTCGTATGTTTGCGGGTCCAAAATCGCCTCGTACTCGCGATCGCCTTTTTCCCAGCCTACGCCTGTGTAGACGTCCTTGGAGTCCCCGCGCCAATAGCTGTGCTCATTGGTCGTCGCCATGAACACGAGCGTATTGTCCTGCATGAAAGGCCCGCCCAACATTTCGTCGTTGTTGTCGTAGCCGACTTTTTTCATGACGGCAGTCGGTGCTTCCGTGCCGCTTCCCATCAAAAAGGCAATCGGATCAGGCCAGCTCGCATCTTTTTTGGGAGCCGCATACCCGATGCCGACACTAATCAAAATGACCAGCAAAGAGGCCATCAGAGAACCGAACAATATCCGGCTTCTTTTTTCTGTCACCGTCGCCATGCTGGTCATTCTCATCAGATGGCTGACAGCGAGCAGCAAAAAGCCAAAGATCAGCGTCCGCACAATTCCTGCGCTGGCGTCGTAAGGCAGGAACGTATCGAGCACTGCCAAGTACAGCTCTGTCAAAAAGACAAACCACAAGCCCTGTCTCTGCTCCAGCACCAGATAAGTCAGCATGGTAATCAGGACAAGCAGCAGGGCATCAAACAAAGCATTGCGCGACAAAATGGACATCGCTCCCCAGTCTTGCTCGAGAGCCAGCGGGATATCATGCACAATCTGCCTGTACAATTCCGCCAGCCAATCGGTTGTAAACAACGGTGTATCGAATAGCGTAGCATGCAACAACCAGAGGAGGCCCAGCAGCTTGAACGGCAACGTTACCCACCTGTACGGAACCGCTACGTCGATCGCCAGGACACCGGCCACAATGACAAGAAACGGCCACAGCACGCCCGTATCCGTCAGCTCCTGGAGAGGGAGCAGCCACTCTCTTAGCATGAGGAACAGAAAAAGGGCCGAGACCCATTGCCATATCGTTGGTCGCTTCCACACGCTCATGAGTCTATGCACCTCCAATCCGTTTCCACTCTTGTTCGTCGATGTGGACAGACGTACATGATATTTTGCTTCCGCCCAGCAGTTGCAGGGCTCGTCTTCTCTCTTGGGAAATGACAGTGTCAGCATGCACATAGAATAACTGCACTCTTCTGCCTTTTTGCGCCAAAGCAATCAAACGGTGAACCAGGTCCTTTTCCACGCGCGGAGTCACGACGATCAAGGTCACGCCTTGCTGCTGTTCCAGCGCCTCGCGTCCCACAACCCGCGCAAACGACTCGCTGCCCGCTGGCATGACCCGCGCCAATTGATCGAAGACGCGCAGAAAATGAGTGTGGGAAAGCGCCGGAGCAATCGAAATGCGTTCATTTTGCTTGTACACCAGCCCGTAATGGTACTGGTTGCGATTGGCATAGGCGATCAGGCTTGCCGTCAGCCTTACTGCCGTCTCAAACAACTGTACCGGCTGTCCTTGATAGCTTTCTTTTTCTACATCGAGGAAAAAAACGGCCTGGTTCATCGCCTGATGTTCAAATTCCTTCGTCTTCAAGCCCGTTCCCCTTGCAGATGCGCGCCAATGAATCTGGCTCAGGCGATCACCGCGCTGGTATTCGCGCACGCCCCTCACGGCAGCGACATCGTCGGAGCGTTTGTGCGACACGTGCACGTTGCCGCTGAAGCTGCCATCCCCCAAGGCCCAATGCGTTAGTTCCTTGTACCGCGGGTAAACGAGAAACTCCTGGGGAAACGAAAAGACTTTGCGCCTTTCGCTGAACCCAAAAAAATCCCCGCCACTCACGACGCACTGATCCAGCCGGTAAAAACCTCGCTGGAGACTCGGTATGACATAGCGGAACTCCATTTCTTTTTTAAACCAGGGAAAAATCAACTGCCTGTGCGGCTCATATACACCTGCGAGCCGCTCAGGCAACGGCTCCACGATCATGTGCCAGCCCAGCGGAAAACGGATTTTCCGGCGCAGGCGCACGGTTACTACGACGTCCTCGCCGTCCTGCAGGCGGTTGCGGTCGATGACTCGCTCTACCTCCAGCGTCGAGAACATTAAAAAATACGCCAAAACCTCATAAACGAGGAACACCAGACTGCTGTAAAATAGAAACCAACTGGAAAAGCCGCCCTGAAACTTGGCAAATACGTAGGTGATTGCCACAAGCAGGAGCGCTTTGAGCTTACCCCATCTTCGTTGTCTCATCCGCAGTCACCGCCTCAGCTCACCGGAACGCGGGTTTCGGCCAAAATCACGGTCAATACCCGATCAACGGTTGCTCCTTCCAGCCGTGCTTCCGGCTTCACGATCATCCGGTGGGCGAATACGACTGGCACCAGCTCTTTGACATCGTCCGGGATGGCGTAATCCCTTCCCCGCACGAAAGCCAGTGCCTGAACGGCTCTGTAGAGGGCGAGAGAGCCCCTTGGACTTACCCCGAGGTAAATATGATGGTGGTCACGTGTGCGGTGGCACAGCCGCACAATATACTCTTTTACTCCCTCGGAAACCTTGACGGAAGCTACCTCTTTTTGCAGTTGCGCCAAGTCTGCTGCCGTCATCACCGGCTCAAGTTGTGCGAGCGGGTTCACCTCCGAGAATCTGGAGAGCATGCGCATTTCTTCTTCCACGGTCGGATAGCCCAGGCGCAATTGCATCAGGAAACGGTCCAACTGTGCCTCAGGCAATGGAAACGTCCCTTCGTACTCCAATGGGTTTTGAGTGGCCATCACAAAAAACGGATCGGCCAGCCGATAAGTTGCACCATCTACTGTAACAGACCGCTCCTCCATCGCTTCCAGCAGAGCAGACTGCGTCTTCGGAGAGGTCCGGTTGATTTCGTCCGCCAAAATAACGTTTGCAAACAGCGGTCCTTGCCGGAACTCAAACTGCATCGTCTGTTGGTTGAAAATTGCTACTCCTGTCACATCTGTCGGCAGCAAGTCAGGAGTGAACTGGATACGCTTGAATTCTCCCCCGATCGACTTAGCCAAAGCACGTACCAGCATCGTCTTGCCCACACCCGGAACGTCCTCCAACAAAACATGTCCGTTTGCCAATACAGCCGCGACCATCATCTCAATCACGGAACGTTTTCCAATCAGAACTTTTTCTATATTATCGATCAACTTTGCAATTGCAGGATGCATTTGTTCCAATTTAATTGGGTTCACGTTAATACATCTCCTGTTCCATCTTATTCTTCCATCGAGCTTGTAACAGAAACATTTTGTTACCCGTCTTCTCTTGTATCACCTGCGTAGAAAACAGCAGTGTAATTCTAAAGTAATGGATGGAAATGGGAGATACAAGGAAAACTTACTTAAAAATTGTAAGAATGCAGCCATGATTATGCAAAAAAGAGTAGGAATTGATCCTACTCTTCGATTTCATATGAAGTAATGGCGTGCCCTGAGAGATTCGAACTCCCGACCTTTTGATTCGTAGTCAAACGCTCTATCCGGCTGAGCTAAGGGCACAT